>JAESRR010000256.1 GCA_016764535.1 Cohaesibacteraceae bacterium
GGGCACCGGTGCCGGACTGCTTTGGAATGTTGCTGCCAGTTTTTCAAGACGCTGGTCACTGAGGGATTTTTGGGTATCACTCATCCAGCTTCTTCTTTGTTGACATCAATGTCTTGCCGGGGGACGGGATCATTCTGATATTTTTGTTCAAGACCTGTGATCCAGGTTTTGACCCGGTAAAAATAACCACCATTGGTGCGCATCATCTCAAGACCGGTGCCGCCTTCCTGCTCCGGGGTGTGGGGACGGAAATTGGTATCGGGGATTTTGAAATATGTGTCAGGCCCAAGGAAGATGCCCTCGGCCTTGCGTAGATGTCGATAGGCGCGGATCAGATCGGCGCGCTCGGTATTATCAAGGCTGGCGCTGCTATAGAGCGCATCCATCCGCCGCCCCAGCGCTTCAAAATCCACATGCAACAAGGGTGTTCGCCAGCGGCCATCGATGGAGGGCGGGAATTTGGGCGCGAAATGTGAAGGTGCGCGGGGCTTTGTTTTGCTGGCGGGTTGTTTCATCGTGTGCCTTTCTGTCGAGGGCGGGCAGCAGAAAGGGTTCAGACAAATCTGATGATCCGGCCGGGTGATTCTGCTGGTTTTAGCGATTTTACGTGGGGGTCATATAGCGTATTGTTGTGATTTACGCAACATATAGGTTTGAAGGGGAGGAGCGAGGTCGGAAAATTCAACCACATTTAAGGGAAAGAAAAAGCAGCACTATGGTGGTCCGGGTCTCTCGTTTCACTTCGCCCGGTATGACACCGGATGGGCAGACCGCCCGCAGGAGGCAGTCACTATATTCAGTGTCGTCCCGGCGAAGGAACTCCGAGACGCACAGCCGGGAACCAGCAGGAGCGCGAGCGACCGGTGAAATGGCTGCACAGCAGAGGCCAAAACTTCTTCCATAAAGGTCTTTGAATCACAGTGATGGATTCCAGCCTGCGCTGGAATGACAAACCGGGTGTTACAAAGGTCAGATAAACATAACAATATCAGCAATTTGCCTCCAACCTTACCTCACATTCCATGTCATGCTGATGACGATCAGCATCCATAGTGATGCCTTGCAGCGAGCACGGCGTTAGTCGTTTGTAACGGGACGACAAGGAAAAATGCCAGCCCGTTAATCAGTCGTCACTGCCACCGGAATCGGAGCTGTCAAACCCGCTCCAGCTGCTATCACTGTCCGGTTCATAGTCATCGTCGTCGGTATCAATGTCCGCATCACCGCCGGAAGACGAGAGGCCGTAATAACACACCGCTCCAATGATTCCGATAATGCCAACAATCAGCAAATTGTCCATTTCAACTCCACCTATTTCCCGGCTTCATAAGCCACCTTGATCGTACCTGTTGCGCAATCAAGGCCGGACAACATGCTGGTAATCAGATTGGATTTCTCATTGGCAAACATCCTGGCCAGCGACTTTTCACTGGTGACAAACTTGCGAATATTATCATCAAGCACAAAGCGTTTCATCTCGGGGCTATAGGGCATGTAAATCCCGAAAGCCAAAACAGGTGCCGGATAAAACACCACTTTTGCCGCACAAAAATCATCGTGTTTGGAATTAAACCCGTTGTTCAGCAAATCTGCGACAACAGCGATTGTATCCCCCGAGCTTATTGCAAATTCCAGATTGCCCGATTTGGTACGCCAGTTGGAAAAGAAATCGACCATGCCCATGAGATCGCTTTGATCGGCGTCAATCTGGCTGGATTGTGCAAGTACACTTGCGATGGGTGACGCCAGTTCCTTGACATCGACCCATAATTGTTTCTCGCCAGCGCTCTTTTTCATAAACAGCAACGGCCCGAAGATCTTGTCCAGCAGCTTCACCTCGGTCAACTTCAAAGAGGCCTGATCAATCGGCAATTTGCGGATTTTGTTCCATGCAATACTGTCCTTCAGCATGGCGCCGCGATACAATTTGTGACCCATGTTTTCAAGAAGTTCGGCGGAAACATTTGCCTTGACCAGATAGCTCAGGACAGGATCAGGCGCGATGAACGATATCGATCCCTCGATCATATCCTGTGACAGGAATTGCAGTGTAAAATCAATCGTATAATTGCCATCGGTTCGATGTATGGAAACGTCGAGAGAGAGCTTCTCTTTGGCGAACTCGCGGCTCGCAAGACTTTGAATAAACGGGTTGTTTTTGAAGAGTTTGGTGACGATTTCCTTGATGCCCGCCTCATTCAGCGTGATGTCGGAAATGTTGAGCTTTATTGACTGCGGAAAGCCATTGAARTTYTTTARTCCATYCTTGTCAATCTGCGCATGGATCTTGCCAAATTGCACGATGGCAGCWGATGTGATRCCCAGYTTTTGCGCCGGAATATTGATGTTGGCCAAATCAAAAATATAGGTCTGATCGTCTTCCGATAGCTCSGCTKYGCAACCAGGATCGCCGCAATACATCGTCAAAAGGGTGGCAATACCYTCGCTCCAGTAGGGCGTTATGTCCCGTGTTTTGTCTTCCATCGCGYTTGCCGGGCCAGATAATTGGGGAAGGGTGAACAGTGCTGCAATCAATGTRAATGCCMACACGGCTTTTCCTGCAAATCGTAACATCAMGCTTCCTTTTGATCGGGCTGAGCTGCAAARCGCGAGACAATTGCGCTGGTGGCCATATGAGTGAAAAAATAGGCGACATAAATATAAAACCCGGTGCCAAATGCAACTTCATATCCGGTGGCACGCGARAGMACAAAAACGATCACCGAGACGACAAAAACATCCAGCATGGAAATGCGATGCACCTGGCTCARTAGYTTGTTAATCGGCTGAAAYCTGCYGCGRATCGATGCRGCGCAGGTGATCATYAGCTTRARWATYGGAAATAATATCGAGAACAAAAACACCAGWACAGCCGGGAAATARTTCCCCTGGGTCCAGAGTTTTTGGGTRCCRCTGATGACGCTGTAATCTTCTTTCTGGCTCAGTGTTTCAAAATCRACATCCAGRAARCTCGACCCCATMAGATAAAGRTCYTCGTCGGTCATATCCTCAAARGARGGCGAAATCTCGCGGATCATCCCGATGATGGAKTCSCCGGTAACAGAAAATGAAATGATCGGCAGGGTGAGCGCAAAATAYAACAGCACRGCTGTACCGGYCAGCAGRATGGAATTGACTATTTCTTCAAAGTACCGCATCCGCATCTGCCGTTTTGAATAGTTACCAATTAATGAATTTAKTATGATGATGATTCTGGAAAACATCAAGCTATGGTTGTTCGTTGAYGTATTGGTCGCGCGGKGYGRCGCACYATKGGGTTTGATTCACGTGAAGCSGKGATGATGKCGTTTATCTTGACATCAAAACTCAACAATAWTATYACWKAAGCAAATCCGGCTCTGTTTGTCCCGGGCCAGCGTATCGGTATGAACGGGAGGGGACCCTCGCTCATCCGGCAATTGAGAGTATGAGCATGGCAAATTCTGCCCCTGCGCGCTTAAAGCGTGTCCCCAAATTCCTTGAAGTTTTGAAATCCGTTTCCCTCAGCCCCRRYATGCAGCGCATTACGTTTGTTGGTGAAGATCTGCGGCATTTCCCTGTCGGCTATGAAGGTGGYCACATMAAAYTRTTATTTCCYGAACCYGGTCAATCAATTGCGGAATTCCGYCAGTTTATGATTGAYGACAGGAAGAAATCAGCAATGCGGACCTATACCGTGCGGGCTTTCCGGCAGGATAGTTWTCAGCTGGATGTTGATTTTGTTGTTCATGGTGATGCCGGTCTGGCCGGGCCSTGGGCRGCAAAYGCCAAACAAGGTGATGTGTTGGCGTTTCGCGGACCKGGCGTTCCCAAGCTGATTGCRCCGGAYGCARAWTATTTTCTGMTRGCGGCMGATATGACAKCMATTCCYGCSGCSGCATCGGGGCTTGAAACCTTGCCGGRTACCGCAAARGGKGATGCCTATTTCGAGATTTTCACAARTGAGGATATTCARCCGGTCAATGCCCCSGCYGGYATCAACATTCACTGGTGYGTGNCCGGRARYNGATGATCGYCCMGGYGATGTATTGATCCGSGCAATGGAAASCCAYRWTSAWYTRCCGYCMAAAACCAGCGTGTTTGTGGCAGGTGAATTTCAAATGGTGGCGCATTTACGGGAYMGGGTGCGCAATTTCTGGAAGRTCGAAAAAGGCTATCACTATGTCAGCTCYTAYTGGAAACAGGGCCTKGTTGAAGATGATCACCGGACACTCAAAAACGCTTCGGTTGCTGCCTGACCGGTTGTTGATTGACCAATATATTCTTGATGATACGCTTGCCTGCCCGGTTTGATCGGGCGGGTTTTATTACTTGCGTGGTAGTAGTACGTAGGTTTTTAGCAACATGCTCAATATATTGAAGTATTTGATGAAATTAAACGGCGTCGACAAATTGTCTAAAATTTAAATCAGGTTAATGCACTGATCTCCACACTTAATAAAATTCCATTGTGTTAGTAACATCAAGTAGAAATACAGCTTATCTTTCGAGCGTTCTGGACAGGATGCGCCCGATATCTATTGATAACTGGATATTGCAACAGAATCGGGGGCGGTTACTGGCAGGAAAAATATGTCATGGCCTATCCCGTTTACTCYTACGACCAGATTGCCTATCAGCTCACTGACGGGTACTGGAATGCCACCGGACGCACTGCGCGAACGTTCAATGTCACCACCGGTGGAACACTTGATGTTGACATCACCGGGTTGACCAGCGCCGGACAGTATCTCGCGACACTGGCGCTGCAGGCCTGGACCGAYGTCACCGGYATCAGYTTCAAYTTTGTCACCAATGGTGGCGATATTTCCTTTGATGATAATGACGGTGGTGCCTATAGCCAGACCTGGACACTGGGCAGCACGACAATTGTCCACTCCCATGTCAACATCTCGACCGAATGGACAAATTATTACGGTGCCGAAGTTGGTACCTATGCCTATCAAACMTATCTGCACGAGATYGGCCATGCGCTTGGACTTGGCCATGCGGGTAATTATAACGGCGCTGCCACCTATGGCGTCGATAATYTKTATGCCAATGATTCATGGCAGGCATCCGTGATGTCGTATTTCCATCAGATCGAAAATACCTGGGTGGATGCGTCCGGCGCTTATGTGGTGTCGCCAATGATCGCCGATATCATTGCAATTCAAAACCTSTACGGCACGCCAACCACAACAAATACCGGCGACACAACTTACGGCGAAAATTCCAACGCCAGTGTGTATCTGCAAAATTTGCAGGATAATGCCATGCCCGTCACGTTCACGATTTACGATAATGGCGGCATTGATACGGTAGATTTTGGTACACAAACCCACGACCAGCATATTGATCTGCGTCCCGAAGCGATTTCCAGCGTCTTTGGTTTGACCGGCAATATGATTATTGCCCGCGATACGATCATTGAAAAYGCAATTTCGGGATCTGGCAACGACAYWYTGATCGGCAATGACGCCAAYAACAATTTGTTTGGCGGGGCAGGCAATGACGCCCTGTTCGGCGGTGCCGGTGATGATTATCTTGATGGCGGCGAAGGTGCCGACAGCATCGACGGTGGCGCAGGMGATGACAAAATTGTYTGGGATGCCAATGACATAGACGTTCAGGGTGGAGAAGGTACCGATACGCTGATCGTYAATGGTGGCACCGTGCCATTGTATTTCAATCTYGGTGGGCACGGGTTTGAACTCGCAACCCATAATCAAACCGATARTYTGAATGTTGAAGCATGGTCGAGCATTGTYGATCAGTACAAGGGTGACTGGTCGCTGTTTGACCGGGAGCAAACCCGCGATGATGGCGAGCGCTGGCATACCCARTGGGATGTTGATGGCCTTGAAGGCTGGTCAGAAATGACCGAAAAATACGACGCGCTTTCACGGCTTTATGATGAAAGCGGTGTCTATGATAATGGCAATAGCTGGTCCACCCGGTGGGATCTGGATAACCAGCAGGACTGGGCCAAACGCGCCACCTGGAGTGATGACGCAGATATCAGCAACAAAACCAGCACCGTAACCCTGTTTAATGATGCTGACGAGCAATATGACCAGACCGGATTGTGGGAYAGCGGCTTCACCTGGCACACWGTCTGGGATGTTGATAATWCGCAGGACTGGGCSCGYCAATACACGRTCAATGATACGGCTGATCTACGCAATTACGAYAGCTAYACMAMWCTYTATAATGATGCCGGWGCCCGTTATGACCAGCAAGGCAGCTGGGACAGCGGCAATACCTGGCATCACCAATGGGATCTCGACAACAATGAAATCTGGGGTCGTTCCTACACCTGGACCGATGTTGCAGATACATCCAGCCGTSAAAGYRCCACRACSCTWTATGATGATGATGGCGCGCGTTACGAYCAGCAGGTTCTSTAYGAYAGYGGCAAYAYWTGGCATTCCCAATGGGATGTSARTGAWACSGAARCCTGGGGCCGCAAGGTYGACTGGGCCGATATTGGCGATGTTTCCAGYCGYGAAAGTTAYWCAATCCTCTATGACGACRMYGGYCAGCGYTATGAYCAGCAGGTTCTGTAYGAYAGTGGCAAYACCTGGCACTCACAGTGGGATTTRAMYGAYAGTGARKTCTGGGGTCGACAGACTGTCTGGACCGATGYKGSWRATACWTCMAGCCGTSAAAGCRCCACRACSCTTTATGATGATGATGGCGCGCGTTACGATCAGCAGGTTCTKTATGATAGCGGCAATACATGGCACTCCCAATGGGATGTCAATGATAATGAGGTCTGGGGCCGCAAGGTTGACTGGGCCGATATTGGCGATGTTTCCAGCCGTGAAAGTTATTCAATCCTCTATGATGACGCGGGCCAGCGCTATGACCAGCAGGTTCTGTACGATAGCGGCAACACCTGGCACTCACAGTGGGATTTGACCGATAGTGAAGTCTGGGGTCGACAGACTGTCTGGACCGATGCGGGCAATACTTCAAGTCGCGCCAGCACCACCACTCTTTATGACAATGACGGCGCGCGCTACGACCAGCAAGTACTGTACGATAGCGGCAACACATGGCACTCCCAATGGGATGTGAATGATAATGAGGTCTGGGGCCGCAAGGTCGATTGGGCCGATATCGGAGATGTCTCCAGCCGCGAAGCCTATACCACGCTTTATACAGATGCCGGTCAGCGCTATGACCAGCAGGGCACCTGGGACAGCGGCAACACCTGGCACAATCAATGGGATGTTGCGAACGAGGAAGTCTGGGCCCGTCAATATACCTGGGATGATGTCAGCGATACCAACTCATGGAGGGATGGTTTCACCAATCTCTACAATGACAATGGCAAACGTTATGACCAGACCGGTGACTACGACAACGGCAATTCATGGCACACAATCTGGGATGTTGATGATATGCAAACATGGTCCCGCGAAACATATATCTACAATTCAGAAGGCACCGAACTCAAACATTATGTCTGGGATGATGTCGCGTGACGGGATTGTGAAAGCCGGGCCTATCCGGCTTTAAAGGCGCGGCTCAGCTGATCGGTCAGTGGTTTGAGAAGAATATGCAACACTGTCCGGTCGACGGTCCGAATGAACACATCGGCAGACATGCCTGAAACCAGAACATTACCGGTCAGACGTTCAATCTGGCCGGTTTTTAATGCCAGATCGACAGCGAAATRTGATGTGCCTGTCGTTTTATCGATCAGTGTGTCAGCAGAAATACGAATGATGCTGGCATCCAGTTGTGGTGTGGTGCGGCTATCAAAAGCAGAAAATTGAATGCGGGCATTTTGATTGAGATAAATCTGGTCAATATCATTTGTGGCGATCCGGGCCTCGATAATCAGCCGGTCCTGATAGGGCACAATCTGCACAATTTCCATGCCAGGTGTCACCACACCGCCCAGCGTATGAACGGACAGTTTATGGATGCGTCCCGTTTGCGGGGCGCGAATATCCAGATGTTTGTACTGGTCCGCAAGTGTAATGTGGCGTTCCCGCAACTCGATAATTTTCAATTGAACCTGGTCCAGTTCCGACAGCACTTTTTCACGAAACGCCACTTTTGATTTAAGAGCACGCAATCCAGTTTCCCGGATCGTGCCGTGTGTTTTGGCAATTTCTGCAATCAGTTGCCCGGCCTCTCCGTGTATGCGGGCCTTTTCACGACGTAACACCAGGATACGGGTTTTCGGGATCAGACGCTTTTTAAGCAGCGGTAACAGGCTGTCGATTTCCTCCGTTATCAACCCGGATTGCTCGGTCTTGGCTTCATGCTGCGCTTTCAGGCCATTGATCACCTGCGCATATTGCTCTGCCTGTTGCTCGAGGAGTAGATGTTCATTTTCAAGACTGTTGCGCCGGGTGGCAAACAGTGCCAGCTGGTTGTTGAGTATCTGTTGCAGATTGTCCGATGCGGGATGGTTGAGCAGTTCAGGTCCAAAATTTACCGAACCGGTTTGATCTCTCTCGGCAATCAGCCGCTGTTTTTGCGCGCGATAATCAAGAAGTTCACCATTGGTTACAGTTAAATTTGCCCGGATGACTGTTTCATCAAGGCGTAGTAAAAGTTCGCCCGATATAACGTTATCGCCTTCTCGCACCAGAATTTGACTGATAATTCCACCACTTAAATGCTGAACTGTTTTGATCCGCGATTCCACACCAACGGTACCCGAAGCAATCACCGCGCCGGTAATTTGGGCGTAATAGGCCCAGCTTCCCATGCCACCAAACATCAGGCCAATAATGACAATGCCGGAGATTATCCAGCTACGTGTACTGCTCAATGTGATTTCGCGATCGCTCATGCCCGGGATCTCCTGACCGATTTTTCGCTGAATTCGCGATTTAAATGCTCCAGTTTATCAAGCGGTGCTTCCAGTTGCCGCGCAAAGATCTGGTCGCGGGGCCCAAAGGCTTTTTGTCGCCCGTTTTCCAGTACCAGAACCTTGTCAGCCGCTTCCATGACACTCAGGCGATGGGCAATCACCACCACGATGCAATTTGTTTCCCGCAATTTGGTGAGCGTTTCAACCAGATCGGTATCGCCCTGATTATCGAGATTGGAATTGGGTTCATCCAGCACAATGAGGGCCGGTTTTTTGTAGATCGCTCGCGCCAGTGCGATACGTTGCCGTTGCCCTGCTGAAAGATTGGTTCCGTCACGCTCCAGAACCGTGTCATAACCATGCGAAAACCCAAGCACCATGTGATGGATTCCTGCCATTTTTGCGGCCTCGATGATCTCTTCTTCGTCAGGATCTTCGTGGAACCGCGAGATATTCCGCGCGATTGTGCCTTCAAAAAGTTCAACGTTCTGCGGCAGATAACCGATATGATCGCCGATCACCTCCCGGTTCCACTGATCAAGCGTTGAGCCATCAAGGCGGATTTCGCCGCCAACAAGTGGCCAGACGCCGACAAGCGCCCGTGCAAGTGTAGATTTTCCCGATGCACTGGGGCCGATGACCACAAGCACTTCGCCAGGCAATACATCAAATTCCGCATGTTCAACAATAAGACCGCGCTTGCCGGGGATGGCGATCTGAATGCCTGAAGCAAGTAACGGGCCTGATGGAGCGGGCAGCGCCATATGATTTTCAACATCCGGTGTATTGGCGAGCAAGGTAACAATCCTGCTATAGGCCTGCCGCGCCTGAACAAAGCTCCGCCATTGCCCGATGGCCTGTTCAACCGGTTGCAGTGCACGGCCCAGAATGATCGAAGCCGCAATCATTGTGCCCGCAGATATGGATTGTTGAATGGCCAGCCATGCCCCAAGGGCCAGCATTGCGGATTGCAAAAACAGCCGCAGGGATTTGGATGTCGCTGTCAGTGTGCCGGAACGGTCATTGGTTTTCGCGTGGAATATCAGCGCTTTGCCATGGAACCCGCGCCACAATTTGGCAAACCGCAAATGCATTCCCATGGCTGACAGGACTTCGGCATTGCGGATTCCAGCTTCGCTGTGATTGAGGGCTTTTGCATCGGCGCCTGATGCAGTCGACATCGGGGAACGCACAAGGCGTTCCGCCAGCAAGGCAATGATGAAAAGCACAATCGCGCCGGTGATCGCCAGCACACCCATTGTCCAGTGAAAGGCAAATATGATCGCCAGATAGAGCGGTGCCCATGGCGCATCAAACAGAGTTGATGGCCCGGGGCCGGAAACGAATTGCCGCAAGGTTGTAAGTTCACGCAGTGCGCTGGAAAATCGTGATCCGTTTTCCGGATCAAGGCTGTGATGCAGCACAGATGTAAACACAGGATCACAATTGTGATGATCCAAATTATGACCAATCCGTACCAGCAAGCGCGAGCGGATGAGCTCCAGAAATCCGAGCACAAGATATAGCCCGGCGACAAGGATAGAGAGGACAACCAGTGTCGGGACGCTGCCGCTGGCCAGCACACTGTCGTAGATTTGCAGCATGAACAGCGGGCCGGTCAGCATCAACAGATTGATGAAAAGGCTGAAGACGCCCACAGCAACAAAAGCAGTTTTGCTGTGTTTAAACAGCGATGGTTTTGAGTGTCGGGCGCGCATGAAATTGTCCGGCTTTCGATGATCAGCCGGTGAATTTTATCATGCAGTCAGATACGCCGGCTTAATTTACCAGTGTGATTGAAATCCCGGTAAATATTGTATTGCGGTTGGCTTTTGACCCCTGTTATCGTGACAGGGATATGTTCCAGGCTTGCGGCAGGGTCAGGCGTTTGGCATCAGGGAAATCACTGTTCCAACCTGAGTGAAACACCAGCGATGGTTTGCGTATTTTCAACGTGTTTCCGGCAGCATCACGATAGCGCAACTCCATTTTATCAAGTGCCAGTCGCTGTATCAGTTTGCTGTAATCGCTCCATATGCGGTCATAACCCGGTGCGTTTTCAAACCCTTTAAGTGTTTCACCAAAGGCCAGCAGCTCGCGTGCATTTGTTGTTGCAATCCCAAAAGCATGGCGCAGTAATTTGGCGCGGGTTTTGCCCTGAATGCGGGATTTGTAATAGGGTTGATAATCCTGCCCGCCGATGGGTACTGCCTTGTCATAAAACAGGATGCGGGTGTGCAACGCCAGCAGGTCATTTTGCTGGCGCATTGACCGATCCATATTGTGCCCGGCCTTGCTCAACTCATCGCAGATACCAGGTTTCCGGATCACTTCAAAAGTAAATTTCTGACGATTGGTGCGCCGATTGCCTGAATCATCAAATGGCGCAAAACCAACAACGATCTCGCCGGTATTTGCCGGTACATGGCGCGTTGTTGGCGGCAGAACCAGATCATCATCCGTATCCCCATCCAGATCGAGCATCATAACGCTG
Source organism: Cohaesibacteraceae bacterium (assembly GCA_016764535.1). GTDB lineage: Bacteria > Pseudomonadota > Alphaproteobacteria > Rhizobiales > Cohaesibacteraceae > JAESRR01. The sequence continues at coordinate 11,313 of JAESRR010000256.1, forward strand.
AGCGAAAAGCTGTCTTTGTCGCCGAACAGATGTTGGGGGATATAATAGCTGCGTCCCAACATCAGGCTGTCATGCGGCGCTTCGAGTTTATAATCGGGTGCCAGCGGATAAAACTGCCCGGCCTCAAGGGCGATCATCGGCACGAAATCGCCGCGCGAGAATGGATCGGAATATCGTTCGGTCGTGAACTTTTTAAGGGAAATGAACGTACACGCAGCCTCTGCCATCGTCGGTTTAAGCAAAACGGCAATGGATACAACAAGTAAATTGAATAGTTTTGTCATGCTCAACCTTCTTGCACATTCCGGTGGCGGTAATATGACAAGAGTGGTGGTCCGGGATCAAGTCTGAACATTGTGAATTAGCGGTTTTGCGCGGTCATAAATCCGCCCGCCGGGTCGTTCTGAAATTGGTTCAGGGCCCATCATTCGGAAATCGCAGCGATGACAAAAGAAGTCAAATTCTCCGGAGTGTCGCCATTTTGATTTTCGCTAACGCTCATGCTGGATACCGGATCTGCGTTTCACTCCGTCCGGCATGACATCAGAGGAAATTCCGCCCGCATAATTAGCATGATATTCAGTGTCGTCCCGGCGAAGGAACGAAGTGACGCACAGCCGGGAACCAGCAACCACCGAAAGGGGGTCATCAAAACCCTACCCCTAAAACGGCACTCTGATTTTCGCCGTGCCGCCATAACCGGAGAACTGATCATTGCCAAGACCCGAGACATTACCTTCAAGCGAGAGTGCGATACCAGTCGCTGTTGTCGCATCGAACCCGGCTTTAATTCGTGCCGATAAAACATCACTGAGATCAGGCAAACCTGAATTTACATCCGTTACCTGATTGGAGAAATCATATTCCCCGTTCAGCGCCAGCCATGGACGGAACCAAGCGCCGGTCTCGTATGTGTGGCTGTAGCCAATCTTCGGACCGAGCGAAATGCGCCCGGCTCTGATCACAAGACCGGAGTGACTGGTTCCTGCACTGTCGATGTGACTGTCCTGGTTTTCCTGGGCATAGACAAAACGAATGCCAGGACTGACAAAAAACGCATCATAATTCCATGTACCGGTGAGTTGAGCGGCAAGTGTCGCCCGGTGGGCATTGAAATTGCCATCAGTGGAGCCGGAAATACTGGCGTAATCGGAATATGTGTATGTCGCCATCGCATCAAATTGCAGATGCTCGGACAGTTTCATGCCTATATATGGTCCAACACTATATCCATCACCCTTGAATGAGCCGTCAGTACCATTGCTTACCAAATCAAAATCACTGACACCATAACCACCAAGAAAACCGACGATCATTGAATCACTATAGCGGTAATCAATCCCGGCCATTACATCGATAGAGTGCCCGTCAAAGTTTTCGCCATCATAGATATTCCATGCGCCTTTGACCCATGCGTTCCATTGCGGGGTGGAATATCCGTTGGTCGACGTGTCGCCGCCAAATCCGGCGAGCGGGTTGGTTTTTGCTGCCTGATACCCGTTCAACATATTGGCAAAGCCGGTTGTGGAAGCAGCAAAACCATTTGCGGAGACCTGCAAATTGGTTCCAGCCCCGCCGAAACTTCCGCCCAGATGATCAAACACCTGAGTGGCAACATTGTTCATCTGGAAATTAACCGCCACATTGGAAGCGGATTGCTGCTGTGACTGAAGATTATCGGATTCTGTGGTGTCGGTAGAAGAAGCTGCCTGAGGTGTCCCGGACCTGACCACGATGTCTTCGACAAAAAACAACTTGCCGCCCGTCTGAACCGTGAAAGTAATGTACCGGTCACCATCGACTGCATCTGTATAGGTGACAGTATGGGTTCCCGCCCCGACAACAGTGTTGACTTCACTGGTAACAGTACCACCATCCAGTTTCATATTGGTAATCTGACCTGCTTCATAACGGATTTGAATGTCACCACCAGCTGAATCGTTACCAATCGTCCAGGTATTGCTGGAAACCAGACTGTTCAAATTTTGGTACAGAAAAGGAGAGCAAGAATCATTGCCTTCAATAATCTGAAAAGCACTTGGAATGGATGCCTTGGGTGACGCAGTAGGTAACGTAGATAACGTATCGTTGTTGAAATTCTCAAGATAACTGGTTTTACAGGTAATATCAGCACCTGCAGCCATTGTTGTAACCATGCCAGCCAGGCTCAACCCGGCTGTAATGACCGCCGTGCATAGTCCGGCTATCAATCGTTCTGGTAGTGTTGACGATCGGCGGTTGGCTGGTGGACAATCGGAATATTCGTCTGAATCACACGGCACATTCTTACGCATACTGTTTATTCCCCCACCCACTGCGAATTTATACAGCTGGCTTATTTCCGTATTTCCCGATCACAACAGGATGCGAAACCCTGTTGCTGTTAACTATTCATTAACTTGTTTTGTACGCGATTATCCAGAATTATGAAACACCTGATCAACAATGTCGTTAATAAAGCGACAGAAACACTGGATGTGATTCATCCCGGGCAGGCGAATGCAGTCAGTGCAATTTTGAGTGGTTTCAAATTGAATTCGTATTCAGGACCCATCATTCGGAAATTGCAGCGATGACAAAAGAAATCGATTTCTCCGGGGTGTCGGCATTTTGATATTCGCTGACGCTCATGCTGGATGCCGGATCTGCGTTTCACTCCGTCCGGCATGACATCCGGGGTGATCCCGTCCGTATAATTAGCATCATATTCAGTGTCATCCCGGCGAAGGAACGAAGTGACGCACAGCCGGGAACCAGCAACCACCGCAAGGTGGTCATCAAAACTCACCTCTGGCATGGCACATTCAGGCGTGCCGTTCCGTCATAATCGACCAGGCAAAACCATCGCATCACATGCCGGTCAATTTGGCAAACCGCTCAAGGCTGATGTTTGATCCGCAGGCAATAATGCCGACCTTCTTGCCCTCGCAAACCTCGCGCAGCGGACCAAGAATGGCAGCAAGAGACGCCGCACAACCAGGTTCAACAGCAAGTTTGAGACCAGCGTGCAGCAATTGCATTGCCAGTGGCATTTCAGCATCTCTGATGCGGACGATTTCATCGACATTCTCGCGCGCCACAGCATAGGAGTATGGCAGCGCTGTTGGTGATCCCAGACTGTCGGCAATGGTATCAACCTTGTCGATAGCAACGGGTTTTTCAGCTTCAAAACTGCGATAAAGACTATCGGCCCCATAAGGTTCAACGCCAATTATCTGCGCGTTTGGTCGAAGCGCCCGGATGGCAGCGCTCATGCCGCTGATCAGGCCCCCTCCGCCAACAGGGATCACAAATATGTCGGCATCTGAAAGGCTTTTGGCAAATTCAGCGCCACATGTAGCGGCACCAAGTGTCATGTGTCTGCCTTCAAACGGATGCATGATGAAGCGCCCTTCGTGCTTTGCAAGGCGGTCCATTTCCTCAAAAGCAGCGCCGATATTCTTGAAGAGTTTCACATCCGCACCAAGCTTGCGGCACATTTCAACGCGCATCGGATCGGCGGTTTCCGGCATGGTGATTTTGGCGTGAATCCCTGCTTTTTTTGAAGCCCATGAAACCGCGATTGCATGATTTCCGCCACTCGCCGCCACGACCCCGGCAGCTTTGTCTTTTTTGGACAAGCCATCAAGGCCAAGCAAAACGCCGCGCGCCTTGAACGATCCGGCCTGCTGGAACAATTCAAGTTTGATGGTGACATCGGACCCGGCGGGGAGAACTTCGGTAAAAACTGCGGAATTAAGTCCTACAACCGGGGTGCGGACAATCCGGCCTTTAAGGGCACGACGCGCAGTATCAATCTCAACGAGTGTAGGACTTTGAGCCACAACAGGAACTCCGGAATAATAATCGGGAAGGGACCGGGCCTTTATGCCATCATTTGCATATTGTTCAAGGATTAATGCCGGGACAGAAAATTCCGGGTCTGGATATCAGGCAATAGCCTTTTTCAGCGGGATCGCGGCTTCATCAATAAACCGGGTGAAATCGGCAGCATTCATAGGCTTGCCATAAAGCCAGCCCTGTCCGATACGGCACCCCGAATTGATCAGCATATCGACCTGCGTGGCTTCTTCAACACCTTCGGCGACAACATCCATATTTAGCCCGCGCGCCAGAGCAGCAATGGCCCCGATGACGGCGAGGGATTCCCGCGAATCCGGCAGATCACGAACAAACGCCTGATCGATCTTGATTTTGTCGAGCGGGAACTGGTGGATGTATCCAAGAGACGAATAGCCGGTCCCAAAATCATCGAGCGCAATTTTAATGCCCGCGTCACGAATATCCTGAAGCATCGAAATAATCTCATCGGCCTCGGTGATAAAAAGACTTTCGGTGATTTCAATATGCAAACGGTCTGGTGCCAGTGTGTTCGCCAGCAAAGCCATCATAATGTCCTGAAGCACATTGGAACGTTCAAACTGAACAGCGGAAATATTCACAGCGACCTTGATGTGATCGGGCCAGGTTGTTGCGTCCGCACAAGCGGTGTTTAATATCCAGCGACCAAGTTCGACAATCTTGCCGGTTTCCTCAAGGATCGGGATGAAAAGATCCGGCTGAATAAAACCAAGATCGCGGTGGCTCCAGCGAATGAGCGCCTCACACCCGATGATATCTCCGGATTTGAGATCGACCTGGGGCTGGTAATGTAGTTCAAATTCATCACGATCCAGAGCGTCGATCAGCTCTTCTTCCAGTGTGCGGCGTCTTAAGACATCAATCGCCATGAGCGGTGAATAGACACGATATTTGGTGTTTTGTTCTTTCGCGCGATAAAGCGCAACAAACGCCGCTTCGGTGATTTCGTCAGCCAGTTCACCGGCTATTTCAGATGCAACACCAATGTGCACGCCAACAAGAGCACTGTGGCCACGCAATACAAATGTGTTCTCCAGAACAGCCCTGATCTGTTCGACACAGTGAACGATGTCGCTGTCGTCCTCAATGCGTCGCAGGACCATAAATTCATCACTGGACGAGCGTCCGATCAGCCTGAACATGCCCATGTCATGAAATCGTTCACCAACCTGTTTGAGTAACAAATTCCCGTATTGATGACCAAGCGCTTCATTGACCCGGTTAAAGCGGCTCAGTTTGCAGGCAAAAACCAGATACTCATCATCAATGTTTTCGATCATGATTGCTTCGGCTTTTTCGATGAAGCCGTTTTTATTAAGCAATCCGGTACAGGGATCGTGGATGGCCAGGTAGGCGTTTTTCTTTTGTAAATCGCGTGCTTCGGTAACATCCTGAAAAAGCAGTGTTACAACGCCGATGTCCTTCTTCAGGTCATCCGCGTCATCATTGGCAATCAGCGAGGGCGTGGTTGAATATTCAAAATATCGTGTATCGGATTGGATTTGAACTGACACTTCTCCGTTACAGGTATTGTTGCCATCAACATGGCGGCAGCGCCCAAAAGCGAGCAAGTCGTTGAATGCATCGGGAAGAACTTCTGCACTTTGTTCTCCGGTTGCTGCATCTCTGCCAAGCGATTTTAAAATGATTTGGGCGGTGTCGCTCATGCTGAGGATTATTCCATCCTCGCGCACAATGATGATGCCCGAATGGCTGTCAGCAACCACCTGTTCCAGCAGGGCAGAAATGCTGTGGACCTTGCGTCGGGACAATGCCAGTAGCACCTGTTTGATTTCAACTTCGGAAATGACAAGYGCAACAGCGAACAAAAACAGGAATACCAGCAGCGAYGCGGATTCAAACAGCARGGCCTGCTGGAAGTATARATAAAGCGCTACCGCTTCTGTTGTGAGTGCGAGGCCACACAGGATGGCAAGTTGTTTGAGCAATGATACCCGCCGTATCAGCACAAAAATCAGCAAGGYACTTAAGCCGAGCGCCACATAYACAATCCATKTTGCAAGAGCCTGCAAATCCCTTTTTTGCAATATSGATTCRGCKGCMAGRATTTGCARTCGGGGACCGGAAAGCAGCCCGTAAACCGGAACTGCAAAWGTATCGCGCARTTCGAYAGCWCCGGCACCRATYAAAATACGTTTTCCGGCAAACGWTCCGGCAGGAATRCGRYCCTCGATGAGRTCAATMACMGACCAKGTKGGAATGGWGGCRGGRTTGATCGCAAAATCAATCAGGAAYCGCCCGTCTTCYACCGCCTGCCGTGTACCCARMACACTGGCAAGGGATGAAACAATCTCGTTWTCKATATATTGGCCATAGGGGAATGCGCGCACSAGRCCATCRGGTTCWGCMACMACATTGACAGTTGCCCCCCATGCAAATTGTTCCAGCTGYTGKATCGGYCGRTTRATCGAGAGTTTGGCAAAATGSCCCTTGCGTTTGGTCCATTGCTGAAAGATYGGYAGSGTTACCGGTCCGGCWGCATCTTCCAGCGCTTTGGCAAACGCYGCATCRTCRRCRGYGTTGGAYGGRGAACTAAAATCAATATCGAATGCGAGTTCCTCTGCGCCAAGYGCAAAGGTTTTTTTRATYACATCGGAATARATRCGCCTTGGCCAGGGCCACATTCCAATATCCTGCAGGCTCGCGCTGTCAATTTCCAGCAATACGATTTCCTGCGAAACCTGCCGCTCATTGATCTGCATGCGCCAGGAGGCAATCTGGCGATCAARGGGRGCAAGCCATCCCATAAAATACGCCGCAACRACCATGAGCACACAAATCGCGATCTTGATGTCGCGTTTTGCTGCAAATAACTGCATTATCTAGTTGCCGTTTCCATTRCCGTTGCCATTATTCCCATTCCCATTCCCATTCCCATTCCCRTTWYYKYWSYYGYYANTTNNGTTGCCNNNATTGTTTCCRTTATTGYYWYYRYYATTGCCATTGCCATTGCCATTGCCATTGCCRTTGYYMYYSTKRCYYTGGCTTTGACCGTTGCCATTATTCCCCTGGCTTGCATTGCCACCGGCAGATTTATTGGAAGATGAATTACTTTTACCATTATTGGCTTTGGAAGAATGGTGCGTAGCGTGGTGCGATTTGGCTTTGTTTTTATTCCCGATCGATCCAGGAGCCAGTTCAACATCAACGCCATTTCGGCGGACAGTCGTTTTGAAACGCGCGAGACGGACGCTTTTTTTCCTGATCCGGATAACAGGGTTGGAAACTCCGGAAACCGATAGGCGTCCCTCAAATTGAACACTTGCCGAATGACCCTGGCGGATATCGGTTTCCTCACCACTCTCGTGGGATGAAACACCAACAGTTCCACTTGTGACATCAACCCGGGCGCCGTTGCCATCAACACTGATGGTGAACTGCGTACCTTTTACCACCGCCGCCAGATACGGGGTTTCAACCGCAAAATGCCGTACATCGCGCTTGTTGACAGCCAAAGCAAGCGTGCCGCTCTGTTGAAGGATCAGCGTTTTGCCCTCTTCCAGATATTGTTCCGGAGGAAGCGCCATAACAGAATTGGGACCAACCTGAATACGTTCATTGGCGCGGACGAGCAGAACTTTTGAGCGCCCGCGTGTTGATAGCGTTTGACCAGGATTAAGAAGCATGCCGCGTTTTACACGATAGGCTTTTGTTCCCTTTTGGGCGATCCAGACCTGGCCACCGACTTTGCTGACAGTCCAGCTATGTGGCCCGGCAAAAGCGATAGATGACAAACCAAATAAGATGACAACCGCAATAGCGATAAAACTGCGAAACATTTCCGCCCTCCTGAATTAAACAGAAGAACGATACGCGATATCAAATGACAAACGCCTAACATGTTGGGATTTTGTAACTAGTGGTTAAATAAGTATTATAGCTATTGGTAATTGAATTTCCTGATGAATTTAGGTTGATAAGTCAATAATATTGACTAAACGAACCTAGGCCAGCGCCATGCAATCTATTTCAATATCAAAGGGTTTGGGCCACCCGGCAACAGGCACAAAGGTTCGTGCTGGTTGATTATCCGGGAAGAAGGTTTTGTAAACGGCGTTGATCTGGTCATAAAACCCGGCATTGGCCGCATAAATTCGCACCATCAGAATATTGTCGGCATTGGTCCCGGCAGCTTTGAGGCAGTGCATCATCGCGGTGAGAGAGACCCGGGTCTGAACCGAGATATCACCCATCACAAATTCACCGGTTTTGATATCAAGCGGCGGTGTGCCGGATACAAAAACCATACCGCCACCCCGTGTGACCATCGACAGGGGCGCTCCATTATCCAGTGCAACCTGGGACAAAACAGGGACGTTGATGATTTCTCGAGGCATGTATTTATCCTGAAAATGAAGGGCAATCGAACAGGATGTTAATCTAGCCTGGACAGATCATCCCGGACAAGGCCCGGGATCAATATGTTCGGATTAGTTTAGAGGAATGGATATTGACAAATCCATGCATCAGTTCGCCAGTGCGTTGGAAATACTATTGGCGGTGCGGCAAACGATCGGTGCAAGTTCTTCAATTACCTGCTGTTCTGACCATGCGGGTTTGGTGACACATATATTGACCGATGCAACGCCAATCCGGCCTGGTCCGTAGATAGGTGCAGCGATGGTCAATTCACCAACAATACATTCCTGCCAGGCGGTGGCGTATCCATTATGCGATACCTCGCCAATGCGTTTCAAAATGGCGTCCCGGTCAGTAAGCGTCTCCGGCGTTAACCGCCTGAGATCGGAAGCATCAAGGATCGCACTGATCTGTTCATCGGTCTGGGTGGAAAGCCAGGCTCTGCCGCTGGATGTACAAAACAAGGGCGCACGCCCACCCACAATCGGATGAATGATGTGGGAGTTCGAGCTGGAAAGGCGTGCGATATAAATCACGTCCTGTTCCATCGGCAATGCCAGATTGACAGCTTCACCACTGCTTTCCCGTGCTTGCAGGAGATATGGTGCGGCGACAGAACTTACCGGATTGGTCGCCAGATAGGTGTGTGACAGTTCCAGCAGCCGGGCAGAAGGCACCATGCGCCTGCTGTCCGGGTCGCGTTCCAGAAACCCCAGTTCAACAAGCGTGAAACAAAACCGCTGGACGGCACTTTTACCCATGCCGGTTTTGGCAACGATGTCCGTCAGGCTGAGGGGTTTTCGGGACTGGCTAAACACATGCAGGACTGTAAAAGCCTTCTCGACCGACCCGACAAAAAGCGGATTGCTGGATTTAACCACACTCTGGTCGGTGCTTTGTATGCCCGCGCTGTTGGCAACTGCATTGCGCCTTAGGGGGAAACCGTCACTGGAATTTGTCATCACATACTTCTTTATCTTCCAGGGGCCAGCGATCATTTCCGTCACGGAAACCTTATGTTGTAAGCGATTATCACGGATCAGGTTTGCAGGAAAATCTTCAGTCAAAAGGCTGCTACGACGAAAGTATACAAACCTGTGTGAAGTTTCCCAGGAGTCATATTTACATAATTTCGTATACGATGTAGTGTAATACGGTACATAGTATTATAATACAATACTTGTGTTGCTAATTTGGCACTAAACCAAATTGGATACCGGGAGGACAACATGCGTGTATTGCAATCAGGTCATCAATCGTTCTGTGCCGTTATTCGGCGATGTCGGCACGTCTTTATGACGCGCAATGACATCTGCATGCAGAATGTTTATGCGATGATCTGCGCATGACAATCCTCGGTTCCGGACAATGTAAAAATTGATATCAATGAATTCATTGAGACCCAGGGAGAGGGAACCCATGAAAACCAAACTTCTATTATCCGTCGCGATCAGTGCGATGCTTGCGATGCCTGCAATGGCCGCAACAGTAAAAGACGGCGACAAGCTTGCTGCCGATCAGACCTATACATATCGTCTGCTTGACGATATCAAATCATTCGATCCGCAGATCAATACCGATATCGAAGGTTCCGGTATCATTCGTGATCTGTTTGAAGGTCTGATGAATGAAGATTCAGTGGGTGGTTTGATCCCTGGCGCAGCTCTCGGTTACACTGTCAGTGACGACAATCTGACATACACATTTGAACTGCGTGACGCAAAATGGTCAAACGGCGAAACCGTTAAAGCCAGCGATTTTGTCTATGCATGGCAGCGTCTGGTAGATCCAAAAACAGCTTCAGAATACGCATGGTACATGCAGCTGATGGGTGTTAAAAACGCAACGAAAGTTGTAAAAGGCGAACTTGACGTATCCGAACTTGGTGTTCGCGCAGTTGATGATACGCATTTTGAAGTTACCATCGACAATGCATTGCCCTATTTCGCTTCAATGACAGTTCATGGATCGACTTTCCCGGTTCTTCAGTCTGTTATTGAAAAGCATGGTAATGACTGGACAAAGCCCGGCAATCTGGTTGGTAACGGCGCATATACATTGACCGAATACCGTCCTGGCGAAAAAGTTGTTCGTGAGCGTAACGAACTTTATTGGAACAATGAAAACACCATCATCAACAAATCAGTAGCCCTCATCATCAACGATGAAAACCAGGCGCTGACCCGTTATCTTGCCGGTGAAGTTCAGAAAACCCAGATCCCTGCAGGTCAGTATCCGCGTCTTGCCAAGGAATTGCCAAATGAGGCTTATTCCTATCCGCGCTCATGTTCTTACATCTACTGGTTCAATATCGGTGAAAAAGGACCTGAAGCTCTTAAAGACGTTCGCGTTCGCAAGGCACTGTCCTATGCAATCAACCGCGAAGTGATTACTGATCGTATCCTTCAGGGTGGTCAGTATCAGTCTTTCAACTTTGCACATCAGAAAACAGCCGGCTTTACGCTGCCTGATATCGATTATGCAAAATGGTCACAGGCCGAGCGCGACGCAAAAGCCAAAGAACTGATGGCTGCTGCCGGTTACGGTCCTGAAAATCCACTTTCCATCACCCTTAACTACAATACATCCGAAGCTCACAAGAAAATTGCTATCGGTGTATCCCAGTTCTGGAAAAAAACTCTTGGCGTTAAACTTACCCTCGCCAACAATGAGTGGAAAATACACACAACCAAACAGCAGGCCGGTGATTACGAAATCAGCCGTTATGCATGGTGTGGTGATTACAACGAAGCCTCTACATATCTTGATCTGTTGACTTCATGGTCAGGTCACAATGTAGGCGGATATGCCAGTGATGAATTTGATGCTTTGATGAAAGAATCAAAAACACAGGTAAATCCAAACGCCAATTACCAGAAAGCTGAAGCTCTTCTGGCACAGGACATGCCTTTTGCACCGATCTACCAGTACACTGGTGTGATCATGCTCAAAGAGACCCTTAAAGGCTGGCCGGTTGATAACCTGATGCAGACTTTCTACTCACGCGATCTTTATATCACCGAGTAGGTAAAACAGGTGCGGGGTGCCCGGCGTTCGGGCACCCCTTTTCTTGCACCTGCAATCAGGTAGTATCTTGAAATGTTAAATCTGATCATCAAGCGCCTGGCGCTTGCTGTGCCCACGATCCTGATATTGATCGTGTGCTCATTTTTATTGATGCATGCAGCGCCAGGGGGACCTTTTACCTCTGAACGTGCATTGACGCCCGAAATTATGGCCAATCTGGAAGCCAAATATGGCCTCGATCAGCCGCTTTACAAACAAATCCTGATCTACGTTAAAAGTGTCGTATTCGAGTTCGATTTTGGCCCGTCCTTTGTCCATAAGGACCGCACGGTCAATGAGATCATCGCCAAGGGTTTTCCAATCACACTGACTTACGGATCCATTTCCTTTGTTCTGGCCGTGACAGTGGGCGTATCTCTGGGGATCTCGGCAGCGATCTATCACAACAGCTGGCTTGATTATTTTGCGGTTGGTATTTCCATCGGTGCCCAGGTGCTGCCAAACTTTGTTATGGCCCCCATCCTGGTACTGGTCTTTACATTGATGCTTGGCTGGCTACCGGGAGGCGGTTGGGAATTTGACCAAATACGGTTCATGATCCTGCCAGTGGTCGCATTGTCGACCAGCTTTATGGCCTCGATCGCCCGTATCACCAGGTCTTCCATGCTGGAAGTGATGAATGCCAATCACATCCGAACAGCGCGCGCCAAGGGTTTGCCCATGCGGCAGATTATTGTGCGCCATGCGCTTAAACCGGCAATGTTGCCCGTATTGTCTTATCTGGGACCGACATTTGTGACGATGGTAACAGGTTCGGTTGTGGTTGATATATTCTTCTCGACCGGTGGTATGGGTCTGTTCTTTGTCAATGCGGCGCTCAACCGGGATTATTCGGTGATGATGGGTGTTACC
>JAESRR010000169.1 GCA_016764535.1 Cohaesibacteraceae bacterium
CAAGGGTTGATCGAGGAACTCACCGCCGAGGAGATCGCGGGCAACAAGATGATGGCACCCGAAAACATGAAACGCGATCTGACCATCGGCACCGCGCAAGAAGTGATTGACCAGATCAAACGATATGAAGACCTTGGCTATGATGAATATTCATTCTGGATCGACTCGGGCATGAGTGCAGAGCGCAAACGCGCTTCGTTGTCGCGGTTCATCAACGACGTCATGCCGGCGTTTCAATAGGAAATGCTGGCGTTTCAAAGGGAAATGCTGGCGTTTCAATAGGGAATCCAAACCATGGACCACTTCCAACTGCTCATAGATGGCCAGTGGTGCGACGGCGCTGAGGCTCAGGTGATGGAAACGCTTAACCCCGCCACCGGCGCACCTTGGGCTACATTTGCCTGTGCCGCACCTGCAGACGTGGACCGCGCCGTGACCGCCGCAGCGCGTGTGTTGGATGATCCCGCGTGGCGGGATATGACCCAAAGACCATGCCTTTTGTACGCCCGCATTTCTCCGAACTTGTTGGCGCGCTTGATTTCGCCATCAAAAACAACTACCCGGCCCGGGGTGAATATACCGGAGCCGTATAATCAGGTCCTGCCCCTGACAACTGTATGATCATAGAGGTCGCCAATCCGGTGGCCTCTATCAAAACTCGTGTGATATCAATCATCACGGGGTTTTCACGTCAGGCTCACGGCCTAATGACTTTTGCGGATCACCGGGATTGTTATATTGCTGAAAACATGTTGCATCATTTGCAGCACCAAATCAGCAGGGAGCCAATATGGCGCAGCAACAAACCGGATCAACATCTCCCACATCCCTGCGCGGTATCATTTCAATCTGGCTCGCTGTGCTGATTTTTGCAGCCGCCGGATCAGTGGTTCAATTGCTCACCCAACTTGGCGCGATGCATCCGGTTGAAGGCCGCAATCCGATAAGCTTTTGCAACGTCCTGTTTATCGGCAATTTGTTTGCCTTCTTCGCGCTTTCGATCATCTACCGTAAACAATGCACATTTAAAGCCCTGTGCGCCCTGCGGATACGCGACTGGATGGCGCTGATTTTTCTGGCATTCATTTCAGCAACTCTTGCACCGTCGCTGATTTTCATCGCACTGGAACGTACCGACGTCATCCATGTGCTGCTTCTTGGGCGGATCGAACCGGTGATATTTATCGTCCTCGCGGTCATCATTTTTGGAGACAGGCCGGATCGATGGAGCATATTGGCCATGCTATTCACCATCACCGGCGTGGTTGTTGCTCTGGGSTGGCAGGTTATGGGCAATTACATGCGTTTTGGCAGTGGCGAAATCATGGTCATCGCAGCGGCCCTSATCTCWGCMTTTGGATCAATCATCAGCAAATTCTGGCTCAAAACCATCCCATTTGGCATTTTTCTGGTGTTTCGTACCGGCATGGGCGCGATTATCTTCTTCTGGATTGCGGTCTATTTGTTCGGCTTTGATCATTTTCAGGATGCGTTCAGCCCGTTCCTGTGGAAGTGGATGCTGGCCTATGTGGCGATCATCGTCGTCGGCGGGCAGATCGTCTGGTTCACCGGGTTAAAATCCGGCAATGCCGTCACCATCGCTCTTGCCGGAACCTTCCTGCCCATCGCGGGTATCGGCTTTGCGATACTGATCCTTGATCGCACCCCCACTTTGCCCATCCTTGCCGGGTGCGTGTTCTTCTTTATAGCTTTTGCATTTGCGGGTTTTGGAGCTTGGAAAAAGCACAAAATGCAGCGCCGGCTGGCAGCGTATGAAACCGACGCACTGGTGCTGGAAGAGAACTTTGGTTTTAAGGGCGTCTAATCGGGTTTGGTCCGCCATAAGACCAAAAATACCCCGGTGGTGTCGGTCCCTTGTTGCGACCACCCTGCTGTTTCTGCTCCCATGCGTGAGCCAGAATACCAACAGAGCGCGACAGGCAAAACAACCCTCTTGCAAGAGGCGCTTCAAACCCCAGCTCCGCATAGATCACAGCAGTCGCACCATCAATATTCATTGGCACCGGCTTGCCTTTTTCCAGTTTTAATGCGGTTTCAATCGCTTCTGCAATTTCAAGGAAATCACCCCGGCAAACGCCCTTGTCACGAGCTTCACGAACCCTTGCCATCAATGCAGGTGCGCGCGGATCAACCGGTTTGTGAAAGCGATGTCCGAACCCCGGTACATAGGGACCATTTGTACTTCGCCAGTCTATGAGAACTTCTTCAAGCGTCCGCTGCGGCGCTGCATCGCGGATGGTGGTGTAAAGCCCAATCGCCTGCTCCCCGGCTCCGCCATGCACATCATCAAGCATATTAACCGCACTGGCCATCGCACCATTTAGCGACTGACCACAGGTCACGGCCATTCGGGCTGTTGCGATCGAAGGTGCCTGCGGTCCGTGATCCACCGCTGCAACAAGCGCACATTCAAAAAGCGTCACCTGGCCCGCGTCGGGCATATCACCCCTGATCATTAGCCAGATCATTTGCGCAAAACTTGTGGTGCCAATCAGATCTTCCACATCATGCCCGCGAAGCCTGATTTTTCCCGGTGCCATATCGATAATATCGGTTTGCCACCAATCGGTTACATCGTTCATATGACACCCTCCTGTTGCAATTTTTCCAGTTCCCCGGCCCCTATGCCAAGTTCTCCAAGCAGCTCAAAATTATGTTCACCAAGCCTGGGCGGAGGTGTCGTCACGGCAGGAACCTTGCCATTGATTTTCATCGGCACGCGCGCCAGCCGAATGTTTCGGTCAACTCCTGGAATGTCCTCAAAATCTGCATACAACCCGCGATCCGTGATCTGTGGTTCGGAGAGTATTTCGGGAACTGTCAAAACCAGCCCGGCAGGGACACCGACAGCATTGAGAGCCTCCGCCCAGTGTTTGGCTGATTTTGTTTTCAGCGACATTTCAAGTTCGATCTTTAATGCCAGGCGATTTTGCTTGCGTAGATGCCGTGTAACATAATCKGGGTGCGCWGCCAGCTCGGCCCGCCCGAGTTCTTYRAGCAACAATAGCCATTGTTCGTCTTTGTTGGCGGCTATATTGATCAACCCGCTGGCTGTTTGAAATGCCCCTGATGGTGCKGATGTCGGGTTCTCGTTTCCCCTWGCCTGCGGCTCCTGCCCTGCGACCAGATAATTGGAAAYCACCCAGCCCATYGATGCAAGACTTGCTTCCAGCATCGAGATATCRATAAACACCCCGGTTTGTGGATTGTTCAACGCCGCAGCGATGGCAAAAGCAGCACACAGCCCGCCGATGGTATCGCAGGCCGGGTAGCCCGCTCGCAAAGGTGTCCCACCTGGTTCACCGGTGACCGACATRATGCCMGAAAGRCCCTGAATGATCTGGTCATAGGCCGGATTWTTCGCCCAGGGMCCATCCTGGCCAAAGCCGGATATGGCGCAATAGATCAGGTGGGGATTATCCGATTGCAAATTTTCATAATCAAGTCCGAGACGCTCCATGACACCTGGCCGAAAGTTCTCAACCAACACATCTGCGGTTTTGACCAGCTGCCTGAATATTTTTTTGCCAGCTTCCGACTTCAGATTAAGCGTGATCGATTTTTTCCCGGCATTCTGCGCGAGAAATGAAACACCCATTTTGGCTTCATTCAGCGCSACATCAGCRCCAAGYTCGCGTGCGAGATCGCCCTTCCCCACAGCTTCGATTTTGATCACCTCSGCACCRAGATGTGCCAGCTGATGRCAACAAAATGGTCCGGCGAGTACATTKGTCAAATCAAGMACACGTYTCCCGGCAAGYGGWCTTTGGGGAGTTTTCATTTTGGTGCCCTTCCGGATTTTGATGTGATTGTTTGCAACGGTTGCGATAGGAAACGAAATTGTCTATTCTTCATAATAGAACGACGTTCTGTTTTATAGCGTTCTATTSARCRAAATGCAATTCTATTGGAGGCAAGTGTGRGCAAAGAGAARGGTGTCGAAGCCGTTGAACGGGCTTTATCATTGCTGGATTGTTTTGATCAAMAGCATGAAAAGCTYTCACTCGCCGAACTGGCACAGCGCAGTGGCCTTTATAAAAGCACCATTYTGAGGCTGGCTGTTTCTCTTGAGCGGTTTGGATATYTTGAGCGTCTTGAGACCGGWGAGTTCAYATTGGGCCGATCACTGTGGCGGCTCGGATCTCTGTATCGCGGGGCCTATGATCAGGAAAAAATCATGCGATCCGCTTTGAAGCAACTGGTCAGGGATACCGGTGAAACGGCCTCCTGCTACATACGCGAACAGGATCAACGTTTATGCCTGTATAGATGTGAGCCGGATCGAGCCATTCGGCATTCGGTGGCCGAAGGGTCCCGGCTTCCGCTGGACAAAGGTGCCAGTGGGCATATTTTACAAAACTGGACACAAACCGATCCCGATACCAAACCATCAGAGTTCGAAATCTCGCTTGGAGAGCGTGATGCCGAAGTTGCGGCCATCGCTGTCCCGGTTCAAAATTCTGGCGGCGTATTTGTTTGCGCTCTGGCGCTTTCCGGTCCTCTTGGCCGGTTTGATGACCTCGCCATTGAACGCCACAAACGCGCTTTGATCGCTTCGGCACAGCAATTGTCATCATTACTCATCGCGGATGATATCAGTCGATAACTTTGAGCCGGAACAATCAGTTCATTGCTCGCCATATTGCGGCAAGCGGCGCTTAACCGGTGAAGACTGGATGATCGAGGTATTGGTCATCGCATGGGGAATGATTTTGTCGATCAGGATTTCCAAAGCTGCCATATCGGGCAAATGCGCCCGGGCAATAAAACAATCGTCGCCAGTGATCCTGTCGCATTCAACAATTTGCGGCAAATCACGCAACAAATCAGCCACCAGATGTAATGATCCAGGGATCGGGCGAATGCGCAACCATGCAGCAATCGGCAATCCCAGTGCCACCGGATCAATCTGCGCGTGATATCCGGTGATTACCCCGGAATCCTCCAGCCGACGAATGCGTTCCGCTACACTTGGGGCCGATAAATCCACCTGACGCGCCAGATCAGCAATGCTGATGCGGGCGTTTTGATCAAGCGCCCGCAGTAATTTGCGATCCACCACATCAAGATCGCCATTTTCATTTCGAAGGCCAGTTGGCATCACACCCTCCATCTCGGCAGCAAATATCCTGCAATGCCTGTTATTGCCCATATAGCACAGTGTCAACGCCAGACATAATGCCGCCTCACAATAAAGGACGCAGATATTGGCAATTACATTTAATACACTGGCAGCATGCACACGTCCCGAAGCCTGGTTTGGTGTCAGTGCGGTTTTTCATTATCTTGGACCGTCTCTCGCGGTCCTGTTATTCCCCACGGTCGGCGTGCTGGGCATTGCATGGTTCCGCATCGCCTCGGCAGCGCTGATCTTTGCGCCCTTTACGCGGCCCTGGAACACCTGGCGCAATGCTGATTTTGAAAAGCGATTGCTGCTGCTTGGCCTGGGGCTTTGCCTTGCAGTGATGAACACCTCGTTTTATCTGGCGCTGGATCGCCTTCCCATGAGCCTTGTTGCCGCGATGGAATTCATCGGCACGCTTGGGCTGGCGCTGTTTGACCTGCGAAGTTGGCGAAATCTGTTTGCGCTTGGTCTGGCAATCGGCGGTGTGTTCCTGCTGATCGATGTTAAATTTATCTCTGATCCGATTGGTCTTGCCTGGGCTGCGCTCAACGCCATCCTGTTTGTAGGTTATGTTGTGCTTGGACATCGCGCGGCACAAAAAGGCGCCAGCAATGGCGTTGAGATCCTTGGCGCATCGATGGTTATCGCGCTGATATTTTTGATGCCCATCGGGTTTATGGAAGCGATCCGCGCCTTTGGCCTGCCAACACTGGTGCTGGCAGGAATTGGCGTCGGGTTCTGTTCCTCGGTCATCCCCTATGTCAGTGACCAATTGGCGATGTCGCGCCTGCCCCGCGCCAGTTACGCATTGATGCTGGCATTGCTCCCCGCCACCGCCACAATTATTGCGGTGATCGTGCTGGCGCAGTTCCCGACAGTGCAGGATATTTTGGGCGTTATTCTGGTTATGGCTGGCGTCGCGATCCATAAAGAAAAAGCTTGAACAGACCCGTCATAATAGAATTATTTTCGCAATTGGTAGAATAATGTTTCAAAATTTGCCTGAATATTGTATGATTATATCAATAGTGAAGATTATATTTGACTTATCAATTGAAAAAGATGAACCCGAATATATGGGTTAAGTAATCTTCACCAACACAATCGCTTCTGATTTTGGCAGTAATTTTCGCTGCATCCAGAATTGGAAATCGGGCGCGGACAGATATTCGGGAGGGGGTATTTTGTCCATTGGGAGGGGAAATGACCAATTTTTGCATCAGCACATCCTTGGGGAAAACAGACCATTTGCGTGTTCATGTCCAAAGATATTTTTCAATTGTTTTGCTGATATCACTTGCCCTGTTTGGTTTCAAAAACCCAGGCAATATATCAGCAAAAGCTGCAACTCCATCGTTAACTATTTACGCCAATGAACCAGAAATTGCCCTTTCATTGGTTCTCATCACTCCTGATTCCGGCCCTCTACTTGAAGCACCAATATTGTTGGCGCGTCACAAAAAAGGTCACAAACAAAAAAGTTCATCAAGAGCCAAAAGTAGCCGTAAATCGACAACAAGGCGCAAGGTAAAATCAAAACGCAAAGTAAAACGAAAGAAAGTCACCAAAAGGAAGACGATCAGGAAAAAAACTGTCAGGAAAAAAGTAGTCAAAAAGAGAGTAACCCGCAAAACGCAACGAAACGCTACACCGACAAATACCGCGCCCCCCCGAACGACGACGCAAAAAACGACCACAGCAAAAACAATCCCGACCAAAAAAGTGATCCGGAATACATCTTCGACAAACAAAGGCTCGACGGTTCGAACTTCACCACAGACGGTGACAGCACCGGCGAAGCAAAAGATCGAAACTCCGGGAGTGGTAGCCGATACACCTGATGTTGCGACCAGCACCCGTCGGGAAAATATACGCATCTTTGCAAAAAAACGCGGGCTTTCAAACGACAAAGCCAACGAATTGGCTGCAAAATTTWTAAATCGAAACAACGCAGAAGTCGTAAATGCCATTGAAACCGAAGCCGTGGCCGATGCAGCCGGGGTAAGCGGTGTCGATATCAGAAATGCCGCACGAAATTCGGGAAAAACAGAACAGGAAATCCGCGACACCGTTAAAGACATAAAATTGAATAACGAGCAACTCGGAGGTGACAGCGAAACAACCGAAGCAATTGTACGCGATTACCTGGAAAATCCACAAGACGGCGCAGTGGAAAAAGCCGCCATCGAAAGCCTGGTGGAAAGTTATAACATCCCTTTGAATGACGCGCGCGCTGCGCTTACAAAGAATGGCGACAGTCCAGGATATGCCGAAATAGCCGAAGTGGTGGCGGTAATGGAACTCGTCAACGGGTCAGGCGGTGGAAAATTCGACGTCTCCAAATCCGAATTCTGGAACAATGTCAAAGACAAGGGCGTCGACCAGATCGTGAAGGAAGCAATTGCGGAGAATCTGGGATTGCCCGAGGCCGCGACAAAAGACAATGATCTTTCGGCCAAAGACCTCACTAATCTGGTTGCCGAACTGGATGCTATTGGTGTGGGTGGAGAGTTTGACCCAACAAAAAAAGCTTTTTGGGACAGGGTAAATCGCAAAGGACTGGATCAGGTCAGGAAAGAAGCAATCGGCGAAGCCCTCGGACTTCCGGAACAGGCTACCAGAAAGAACAATGGCCTGAAGGCTGAGGATATTGCCAATATTGTCGGTGAACTTGCTGCCCTTGGGGCCAAGGGAAAGTTTGACCCTACAAAAGGAGAAGTCTGGAACAAGGTAAAAAAGGATGGCTATGAAGCTACCCTGAAGGAAGCAGTCGGTGATGTTTTCGGTCTTTCAGATGAACTTATAAAGGACCCAAATAAATCCGCAAAAGATCTTGTCGCGGTTGCCGAAAACCGAATGCGGGAAGAAGTCCGCGAGATGATCAGGGAAGTTGCGCGTAATGCCAAACTGAAAGTTGCTATACACAAAAATGCTCTCGACAATTCGACAAGCGGTCTTGGAAGTGGAGGTTTATCTGGTTTTGGTTCCGGTTCTGGTTTTGGTTCTGGTTCTGGTTCAGCAACAGGCTCCGGTAACGCCGGGGCCGGGTCAACAGGCTCGGGCCAGGGGAATGGCAATGCTGGAAGCAACACCGGAACCAATCCCCGCAATGGAATTAATCCATCTACCGGGATTGCAGGAACCAGCTTTGAAGAAATTATTCCATCAGGCAAACGCGTAACTGACGGAGCGGCTTCGGGACTGGGTAATGCTCTGAGCGGAGACAACGCTGGAGCGGGGCTGCCAGGAAGTGATAATTCAGGTTTGGGAAGTGGTTCTTCTTCGGGAACGGGAACTGGCGAGGGGTCACGGTCCGGAAATGCCATAGGGGTCGGTGCACCCGGCTCCGGCCAGACAGGCGTAGGCTCCGATAAAACTGGTGAAGGTTTTGGTATCGGCGACCTTTCTTCAGGAGATGGGCCCGCTCCACGATCGGGCAGTGGCGTGGAGATCGTACATCACGCAGATGGAAGCGTAACTCTCTCCCATTATACAGTTGTCGATGGAGGGTCAGAAGGAAACATTGCCTACTACCATCATTTGGAAATCTATAACTATAATAGTGGTGTCTGGACCAATGAAGACGGACAGGAATATCATAGCCTGGGTAGTGAGAATAATCTGCCACCGCAGGGCGATTATGGCACCGCATATAACGATGATTACACGTACACCATTCTGGACCCGGACGATGGCAACAATTCAGGTTCGGGTAATTCCGATGACGATGACGGCGGCAATTCGGGTTCAGGTAATTCCAATGACGATGGAAGCACAGGCGGCAACAACGATAGCAATGGCGACGGTGACAAAGATGATGACGAAGACGGCGAGAAGGATGATGATGACCAGGATAACCAGTCGGATGACAGTGAACAGGCGAGTGAAGACGACAGCACGGATGATGACGACAAAAATAGCAAAAAAAGTGACAGTACGCCCGTTCCGGATGAGGGACCGAGCCGCAGCAGCATAGGTCAGATCTACATCCAGTCCGGTGGCAGGCTCGGTGGTGATGAAATTGATAACATTCTGGAAGCCATCGGTAGCCAAAGTGGCGGAAACATCGGTGCACCAATTGGCAACACCGGCTATATAATTGTTACAAAAGAGCAAGCGCAAAACGACAATCGACAACTCGAGATTAAAATGGGAAGCTCTCTTGGTGCACCTGAACATCAACGGCTTCAGGTCACACTGGAAGATCTAAACGCTGTCGCGATTAGACTTGCCGGTGGTGGAGTTGTCGATCCTCCGGAAAGCGGCGATGGTACAGTCAAACTGGGTGGTCTCCCTGGCATCACCAACGCACCGCCAATAATTCAGGGCGGTGGCTCGGGGCCTGTATCCATGGTTTCAAGTGACGGAAACAACGCATCTGCAAGCTCTTTGCATAACACCATCCGCTCTACGATTGCCCTGCAGACAGCAGTCAATTCATTGAAAGCAGCCTTTGGTAAATAGCGCTCATTACCATCTCCAACGCAAAAGACCGCCGATCCGGGACGGATCAAACGGTCTTTTTGTGTCTGCTCCCTGATTGAGGGACCAGAACGACACAAGGGGAGGATGCCGTTCCGGTCCCTGTCTCAGACAGGAGAAATATTCAGTTCAACTTACTTGTAAAGGCGAACGCTATCGCTTGAAGCGTTGGTGTCATACTGAATGAATTTGTTGTAATCGAGTTCTGAACCAGATGCGCGGCGGCCTTCAACAACCGGTGCAAAGTTTGAACCTGCATCTTCGATATAAACGTAGTTTGTACGGTCGTTGATTGTATCTTCCTGAAGCAGGATGGTCCCTGCAGAAGCAGCAGATGCGGACAATACGAGAGCGGCAGTAGCCAGAGCGAATTTGTTCATTATATAGTCTCCTGTAAGAGTATCTGTGGCGGTTTGTCCCGCCGATAATCTCAAGATGGGGATGCAATCCCTGACTTTCAAATCACAAGTCAGCAACGCTGATGTGATCAATTTGCATGGCTCAAACCCTTGAAATTAATACTTTCCATCCCAACAGTACAATGTATCGAAATTACCCCAGTAGCAGCTGTTCCTGCTCCGGTTTAAGGCCACATCCAAGAGGAACATCCCGGCGACCGCGATCCCATGCAAGTAATGGTTCCAGCGTATCGATAAGCGGCCGAATTTGCAGCCCGGCAGCCTGCGCCTTTTGCGTATCGATCTGCATGAAATACTCAAATCCAGGAACAGCAGGTGTCATCAGGGGGAAATCTGTCCAGGGTTGAATGCCCGCGGCGAGTATTTCTTCCGGGTCAAACCAGACAAATTCAGCCGGTGATTTGATGGCTTCAACAACTGAATTCAACAAGTCTTCCAGAGATACCGGCTGCCCTGTCACATTCCAGACACCAGGCAGTTTCTTTTCGCAGCACCCAAGAGCAAAGCCTGCCACATCCCGTACATCAATAAACTGGATTTTCGCGGTTTTTGGCCCGGGCGCAGGAACACGCTGCATATCGCCATGCGCCATATCAATACGGCGCATCCACCAGGTTAGCCTGTTCGTATAATCGCCAGCCCCGACCAAAAGCCCGACACGCAACAAACTGGCCCGATCGCCCAGTCTTTCGATGGCTGCAAGTTCGCAGCCACGTTTCAGCGCACCATATGATCCACCATAGGCGGCGGCAGAACCACGATCCGCTTTTGGTATTTTGCGCGCAACTTCAAAATCTTCCTCGCCCGGAGCAGGCACCGGATGATCCTCGGTCAGTTCAGGTTTAGTGAATGTCCCGTAGGCCGAAATGGAGGAAATCAACACATAGCGTTTGATATTATCGCCAACAGCATCAAGAAGTGCATTCACCGCATCGGGCGTGAAGGCGCAGGTATCAAAAACCCAGTCGAAATTTCGATCTTTGAGATCTGGAGGGTCATATCTGTCGGCACGGATAATGTCGACATTGTCCGGTAGCGGGCGATTTGTCTCACCACGCACCATGATACTGGTTTGGTGACCGGCATTAACAATCGCGTCGGTCAGGGCGCCGCCCTGAAAACCTGTTCCCCCAACGATTAAACACTTCATAAAATTTGCTTCCTGATAACAATTTGGCGGGAGTTCCGGTCGACCAGAGATGGCAACCAGAATCGGAATGATTGTATCAAGGATGGGATGATAATGAGGATCACGCAACACCGCAAAGCAAAAGACCGCCGATCCGGTTGGGATCGAACGGTCTTTTTGGTGTCGCAGTCAGTTGCTTCACAGTGTCTGATCAGGCGGCTCAATCATCGGGAGGAACAATCAAACCGCCTTTAAATCAGACAGGAGAAGTCTATTCAGATTAGTTGTAGAGGCGCTTGCTTTCGCTTTCTGCATTCATGTCATACTGAATGAATTTGTTGTAATCGAGTTCGGAAGCTGCAGCGCGGCGACCTTCAACAACAGGGGTAAAGTTAGAGCCTGCATCTTCAATATAAACGTAGTTTGTACGGTCGTTGATTGTATCTTCCTGAAGCAGGATGGTGCCTGCAGAAGCAGCAGAAGCGGAAAGAACCAGAGCAGCAGCAGCCAGAGCGAATTTTTTCATTGTAGTGTCTCCTGTAAGAGTATCAGTGGCGGTTTGTTCCGCCGATGATCTGGAGATAGGTATCAATAGTCTGACTTTCAAACACCAAATCTGCAACGCAGTCATGTCAAAATTGCACGGCTCAATCCCTTGAAATTAATACTTATCTATCACCAGGCGGCAGGGCTTCTCCATTCGGCATCTGGCAGGTTTTGCCGGGAATTCATTCACCATTATTATTCGGTTCTCCAACGCAAAAGACCGTCGATCCGGTTGGGATCGAACGGTCTTTTTGGAGTGTGTGATACTTCGTAGTCTTTATATGGGATGTCTGAAGGGCGGTTCAACCTTTGGGAGGAAAAATTGAACCGCCGCAATTTCAGACAGGAGATATATTCAGTTCAGATTAACGAAGGCGTACGTTGCCGCTTTCGGAGTTCTGATCGTACTGAATGAATTTTGAATAATCGAGATCTGAGCCCGATGCGCGGCGACCTTCAACAACGGGGGTAAAGTTTGTGCCATTGTCTTCAATATAGACATAAACTGTTTTGTCGTTGATAAGGTCTTCCTGAAGAAGAATGGTGCCTGCAGAAGCAGCAGATGCGGACAGAACCAGAGCGGCAGCAGCCAGAGAGAATTTGTTCATTTTATAGTCTCCTGTAAGAGTATCAGTGGCGGTTTGTTCCGCCGATGATCTGGAGATAGGTATCCAATCCCTGACTTTCAAATCACAAGTCAGCAACGCTGATGTGATCAAATTGCATGGCTTGAACCCTTGAAAAACCGGTTCTGTATCAGTTGCAATCCCGTGTTCTGTATCTGTGGCAATCCCGTGTCAGAACCATTTTATTCAGCTAAAAGGAGCTTGCCGGGATAATGGTCATCTGATAACCATCGATCTGATTTTTACTGGAGATTTTATGTCCCGTTGACTGTGGATCGCATCCCGCGATCCGTCACAAGCCAAAATGCAAGACCGCCTGCATCCGCAGTTGCGGCAGTTTTCGCTTGATCAATAATCAGTCAATTCGTCCTGCGCTGTTTGCAGGCTCAGCCGCCTGTCATCAGGTGGCATATACATGAAAGTTATCTCTGACAATGATCAGAAATTACCAACCAACTGACATCGATTGTGTTGTATCCGTCTGGAGAAAGGCTTCAGAACTTGCACATCCCTTTCTAACAAGGGAATTCCTTGATACTGAAGCCGATGCTGTGCGCAATATCTATCCGCAATATGCGGAGATAAGAGTAACACTCGTCGACAATCAGGTCGTCGGATTTATTGCCATGCTTGAAGATGAAATTGGCGGTCTGTTTCTGGACCCACAATATCACGGCATCGGTTTGGGACGCGCGATGATAAAAGACGCCGTTTCACAAAGAGCAACCATAAATGTCGAAGTGTTTGAGAAAAACGCCATCGGCCGGCGCTTTTATGAAAAGTGCGGTTTTATTTTTGAGAAAGAAGCTTTTCACGAGGCTTCGAACCAGCCAACACTCAGGTTAAGTCTCAAACCTGCATAATTCGGCAGGGCATTCTGTAATTCAGAGTGCCCTCCTCACGATCACTTTAATGACCAAATCAAAAGACCGCCGATCCGGGGTGGATCGAACGGTCTTTGTGATGTCGCAGTCAGTTACTTCATGATGTCTGATCAGGCGGTTCTGTCATTTACCAGATGAACCAAACCGCCCTCAATTCAGACAGGAGAAGTCAGTTCGGTTTATCTGTAAAGACGAACGCTGTCGGTTGAACCATTTGGATCATACTGAATGAATTTTTGATAATCCATTTTGGGAGTAGCAGCACGGCGTCCTTCAACAACCGGCGTATATTTCGAACCATTGTCTTCAACATAAACATACAATGTTTTGTCGTTGATATTATCTTCCACAAGCAGGATCGTCCCTGCAGATGCGGCGGAAGCAGTCAACATCAGAGTGGCAGCAGCCAGTGCGATTTTCTTCATGTAAGTCTCTCCTGTAAGAGTATTTTCAGCGGTGTGTCCCGCCGATGAACTGGAGATAGGAACGAGCTTTCAGAATTTCAAATAATTGTTTTTGCAACACCGCAATGGCAATTTTGCACCGCATCAACGGGTTGAAATTCAAAAAATCCAACCGGTACTCATAAAACAGTCCCATTTTATCCTTTGGATATAAAATGTCTCTATTCAGATCAGGATCATGTTCAAAATTCCATGCTGGTCCGGTTGGAAAACCGGCAAATTATTTTCAATTTTGTTTTGAATTTATATGTAACGGGCGTTGCGCATGACAAATCACGTCGCTCATGCCAACTCCGGCGCCTCATTTTATTAAAACAAACCTCAAAGGAATCCGTAAAGACTCACCTTGTCAGGATCCATATTGCTCCCGTCGGATCGCATCCAGCAGGCCACAATCAGGCGGGCCGTCTCAACTGCACAAATTTTGGACCGGATATTCGCAATTTATTAATACCTTAACAAATATTAAACAAAACCGGATTGAAGACCGCAAGGCGCAGAAACAAGCCATTTTTCAATTCACCCGGCAGCATTTCACTGTTGCAAAATCGACACTGCATGGCTCCCCCTCCAAAAAAGCATAGCCCGTCTGCAATCAAGAAGTTGACAGACAGGACAAAAAGGGAATAGAAGCGCTTAAGACGAACAGACAGGCAAAGTGGTAACTGGCATCCGCCGTTCTAAAACCTGGAACGAGTGTTGAAGATAGAGCCAGAAAAAAAAGTTCAAAAAAATTCAAATTAGCCGGAYCAGCGTATCCGTACATGTTTGCGATGYAACCGGCTTTAAATCATGGAATAAAAAGGAATCTCCCATGAAAATCGGTACTGTAAAATTTTATAACGTTCAAAAAGGCTACGGCTTTATCGCTCCTGAAGATGGCGCAGCTGATGTATTCGTACACGCTACTGCACTTGAGCGCGCTGGCATGACTGAACTTGCTGAAGGTCAGAAAGTTTCTTTCGACACTGCAGAAGATCGTCGTACAGGCAAAATGGCTGTAGACAGCATTCAGGCTGCTTAAGGCATTCTGATTGCAGGACAGGGCCTKGCGTCWTGTCTGAAAAATCAAGGAGCTGTTNCCCTCACCGGGAGCGGCTCNTTTTTTGCCYKRATTCCGGTTACRAWCTCCAATCTTCAATTCCGCACCGGCTTCTGCCAGGTCAATCACACTATTTGTTGTTGAACGATTGATCRCCTGAATATAGCCTTGCCSRATGGATTGGCCTTTAAACACACCCCGYCAGCGRGAAGATGATGCAAAAGCCGGTATCGAAGTCACAGAAGACTTTGTACGGTTCAATCAGCGCAWCGATATTTTCTCACGCGCTTTCTGGGATAAACGCATACGCAATAAACGCAGCGATGCCTTTTTTGCCAGCTACCGCATGGAAGCCGCACCCCGTCGTGGTGATGGATTTACCCAGCGTGACTTCGCACTGCGCAATGCTTCCTGGTTAATTTCAGACATTATTTCCGATCGCTCAGCTGCTGATGGCAAACGAGAGGGATTTCAGGCATCAATCAGGTCCGACACACCGGTTGCCCCGGAAAAGGTCGAAATTGACGACCCGGGCAAAATGGCAACCGAAATCAAGCGCATTTCCAAATTCTTTGGGGCCGATCTTTGTGGCATTACCGATTTCGACCAGCGCTGGATTTACGCTTCGCGTGTTGATACCCGTGATATGTCCGATGCCCCCAATGATCTGCCCGAAGGCATCACCGGAGTTATTGTGCTGGGTCACCAAATGGATGAGCAGCTGGTCGCGACATATCCATCTGCTCTTGCCGGAGCCGCAACCGGGCGCGAATACAGCCACGAAGCGGCCATCGTCATGCAGGTTGCAGCCTATATCCGCAATCTGGGTTATGAAGCTGTGGCATCGATGAACGATACCGGGCTGGTCATTCCCTATGCGTTGAAGGCAGGTCTGGGAGAATATGCCCGTAACCAGCTGGTGATCACGCCGGGCTTTGGTCCACGCCTGCGGTTCTCAAAAATATTCACAAGTCTGCCGCTCGAATTTGACAGCCCCAACAAGCCAGGCGTCGCTGCGTTTTGTGATATTTGCACCAAATGTGCAGATGCCTGCCCGCCAAAGGCCCTGCCGTATGGCCCGCCAAAAGCCGGAGGCAGCAACCAGTCGGCTATACAGGGCGTCAAAAAATGGACATCGGATGCCGAGAAATGTTTTAGTTTCTGGGCCAAACTATCATCCGATTGTGCCATATGCATGCGGGTATGCCCGTTTAATCGGGATTTCACCAAACGATCCAACAGGCTGTGGCTCAAACTTGCCTTGTCGCCGTGGCGAAAGATCGCCCTTTGGCTGGATCGCAATCGCGGCAAGCGCACCAAACCCGGAACATGGTGGGAGAAACCATGAACAACATTAAACACCCAAACACCATATTCGAGAATAAATTCCAGGCGTTAAAGGCAGCCATCAACGAGGGTCTGGCCAGCGGGATTAGCGATCAAACCGCTGACGAGGTTCGCAAGGAAGTTATTTTGCGCCTGGGAGAATTCGGTCGAACAGAAAGAACCCGGGATTAATTCTGTGTCAAAATGGCCTCACATTTCAGACAAAGGCGTTCGTTCCACACATCAAACTTGCAAGAGATGCTGAAATTCTGCCTTGTTCGGCCATGAACATTGACCTCACAACCAGCCCAGCAACAGATGATCTGGAAATCATGAACAATGGTTTGCGTGCGTTTGAAGTCTCAAGCATGCCGGACCTGCCGCAAGAATCAGAAGACATCCATGTCGCCGCCTTTGCCCGCATGGATGACGGAACAATTGTGGGAGGCATTAAAGCCAGTGTCTATTGGGACGGTCTGGAAATTGATGTGCTCTGGGTTGCCAAAGACCAGCGCGGCAATCGCATTGCTTCAAAGCTGGTTGATCAGATTGAAGTTTTCGCGAGGTCCAAAGGCGCTGTCATCGCATTTTTAAAAACATTCGATGCGCGCGGGTTCTATCAGGCGGTTGGTTATGAGGTGTTTGGCACACTGGAGGACCGCCCCATCGGGACAATCCTCTATCACATGAAAAAGCGCCTTGATAAATCCTGATCAGGTTGAATGACGTTTCATTTCTTCATCGATACATTTGGCAAGATCCGCACTTACCGGCACCATTGGCAGGCGCACTTCGGGGCTTTCAATCAACCCGGCGCGCCATAACCAGTGTTTGATCGGAGACGGGCTCGGCTCAGCGAAGAGCAATTCAGGCAAATGTTCCAGCGCTGCCCAGTCTGCCTTTGCGCCCACAAGATCACCTGCCGCCAGCTTATTGCGGATGTTGGCAATCGTTCCCGTTAAAATATGCGCGGATGCGAGAATTCCACCATCAGCGCCATTGGTCAGAGCCCGGTACAAAAATGCATCCTCGCCGGTCATAACCTGAAAACCGACAGGTTTGTTCTGCATCAATTCAAATGATTGTTCGGGGATCGCACAGCAATCTTTTACACCGATTATGTTCTGCAATTCTGCCAGTTGTAGCATCGCCTCGTTAGCCAGATTAACACCGGTGCGATAGGGAATGTTATAGATAACAATCGGGCGGTTTGTACTGGCGGCAAGTGCTGTAAAATGTTGCACAAGACCGGTTTGCGATGGTTTTGTGTAATAGGGACACGAGATCAGATAGCCATCAATCGGCCAGTATGTTGTATTTTTGATATAGCGCACAACACGATCCGTATAACTGCCCGAAACTCCCAGATAGACCGGGATCGCTTGTCCCGATTGCGCAACTTCGTCGGCTGTAATGCGAACCAGCTTCTCTGTTTCACGTTCATCAAGCGTCAACCCTTCACCCGTGGTCGCCGCCATAATGAAACCGTCAACCGGCTGGGTGAGATAGTGCTTAACAAGGCGGCGCAGAGAGGTTTCGTCCAGCCTGCCATTGGCAAACGGCGTAATAAGAGGCAACCACAGGCCCTGTAATTGCAAATATGTGTGCGTCGATTGCAAGTGTGTGTGCGTCATCATTTCCAAGTCCTGTTGGGCTGGAGATGGTACAAAAAAACCCCTCCAAACCGGCGGGGTCCAATTCAATCCTGAAATATCGCTACAAAAAGCCAATCATGATCACGGTCCCCAAATGGAGAACGGTTTTGACTTTTTAGATATCTGGCGACAATTGCTCATGACTTTTTATTGCAACACTGCCCAGGTATGTCAACCGAGCGGTCAACAAAAACCAAAAATCTTGCATTGATCATTGCGTATTCCGGGCCATATTTCGACAAATATTAGTACCGATCATATCCATGCGACAAAAATACTTCGTTAATCAATATAAACAAAGTATAACCATAGTAATACGAACGTTACATTAAGCAATACCAAGTCAATTGCGAAAATTAGTTATTTGTTATTCATATCATACTTAAATTGACAAAACAATTACATCAGGCGGACCCGACATGGCACGAGAAACTTCATTAACCGGTAAGGAAGTCTATTTTGACGAAAACGAACTAATCGTTAGCAAAACAGACTTGAAAGGCGAATTGACATACGTAAATGACATTTTTTGTCAAATCGCCGGGTACACCGAAAAACAATGCCTGGGGCAACCTCACTCGATGATCCGCAATCCAGACATGCCAAGGTGCGTTTTTCATTTGCTTTGGGAAACCATTCAAAGCGGCAACGAACTATTCGCCTACGTGGTCAATCGTTGCAAAAATGGTGATCACTACTGGGTACTCGCTCATGTCACCCCGAGTTTTGATTCAAGAGGGACTGTAAATGGATATCATTCCAGTCGCCGGGTTCCCGATCGGAACATTCTCAACAATACAGTAATCCCCCTCTACCAGTCATTATTGAACGAAGAGAAAAAGCACGCTAATCGCAAGGATGGCATGCATGCAGCGAGCCAAATGATCGCCGATTTGCTATCAAAAGAAGGCGTCGAGTACGACGAATTTGTAGCCCGCCTCGCGGCATAATCGCACCTGAACCAAATTTAAATTCAATTATGGTGCAGTTGGCGCCGGAAAGAGCAAATGATGTTTTCGAGTGGTAGCGCAGTAACAAGGGCAACAGAGGTTCTTGATCAGGCCTCAAAAGGAAATTTCAGTGTTCGGGTTATTGGCATTACAGAAAAAGGTGCCGACGCGGCGCTATTGCACTCGGTAAATCGATTCATCGACAAATCCGACGCCTTTGTGCGCGAAGCCAAGGCTGCGCTTGAATATGTACAAAACAACAAATATTTTCGGCGCATCTCTCCCATAGGCATGCCAGGTGATTTCGCGGGTTCGGCCCGGGTTATGAACAAGGCCATGGATACCATGCAGGGCCGCCTCGCCGGGTTCGGCGAGGTAATCAAAAATTTCGAAAGAGATATGGGTGAGGAAGTGGAAGGAGTTGCCAAGGCAGCTACGCAGATGGAATCTGCTGCGAAATCCATGTCACAATCTATCCAGGAAACCGGAGAAAAGTCCACGGCAGTTGCCGAGGCTTCATCTGACGCCAATGCAAATGTAAGTATAGTCGCTGCTGCAACTGAAGAACTGACAAGTTCGGTCGCCGAAATTGGGCAACAGGTTAGCCGTTCCTCGGCAATAACTGCGGCGGCGGTGAGCGAAGTTGAACAAACCAACCAGGATATCCAGGGCCTCTCGGAAGCATCTGTCCGCATTGGCCAGGTCGTAACGTTGATTTCCGACATCGCCAATCAAACCAATCTTCTTGCGCTGAATGCAACGATTGAAGCTGCCAGGGCCGGAGAAGCAGGTCGCGGATTTGCCGTTGTTGCAGCTGAAGTAAAGGACCTTGCTGCCCAGACGGCAAAAGCTACCGAGGATATCAGCACCCAAATCAAGGATATTCAGGGGGCGAGTGAAAAAGCGGTTGTTTCGATTGGAGCAATAGGAACCACTATAAACAATGTAGATGAAATCGCTGCAGCGATTGCTGCGGCGGTTGAAGAGCAAAATGCCTCAACAGCAGAAATTGCGCGCAACATTGAACAAGCCGCGGCGGGAACCAACCGGGTTAACGACAATATGGCCGGAATCCTGCACGTTGTTAAAAGTACAGCCAAAGTTTCTGAAGATGTCACATCAACATCGACAGAATTATCAGACCGGGGCCAGAGATTAAGGACCGGGATTGACACTTTCCTGGAAGAAGTACGCAAAGTAATGTAAATTATTTCACATGGTTTGGGATTGTGGCATTGTTTCTTTTTCTTGTTCCCGCATTTCAGAAACAATGCAATCCTGAATAACGAAGACGCCAAATGTTTTCCATCCAGTGCCAGCTCTTCGATAAAACTTACAGTTCATAGCCATATTGGATATCGTATTAGTCATATCTGTAAGTTGATTTGAAAGGACCCGGCCCACAAGCCGGGTCTTTTTTGGCCACACTCCTGCCAGTCCATTTCGAAAGAACAACATAAATACAGAACAGAAATATTGCTGATTTTATTTTAGTACATTGAGTATATAATAAAATTGTTATTGAATGTTAAGTATATAATTATTTGTTAATAAAAATTAACTTACTGTTACCTGAATTATTACATAAAATGGAATCAGGTATGGCACGAGAAACATCATTAAGCGGCAAAGAAGTATACTTTAACGAGAACGAGCTAATTGTCAGTAAAACCGATCTTAAAGGCACACTGACATATGTGAATGATGTGTTTTGTTCGATTGCAGGCTACACGGAAATAGAATGTCTTGGGCAACCGCATTCGATGATCCGCAATGCCAATATGCCCCGCAGTATCTTTGATCTGCTTTGGAAAACCATTCAAGGTGGCAACGAGATATTTGCCTATGTTGTCAATCGTTGCAAAAACGGCGATCACTATTGGGTACTGGCTCATGTAACTCCCAGTTACAGTTCCAGAGGCAGTGTCAACGGATATCACTCCAGCCGCAGGGTTCCGGATCGGAACATCCTCAACAACACAGTAATTCCGCTTTATAAATCCCTGCTTGCCGAAGAAAAAAAACACGCAAATCGCAAGGACGGAATGCAGGCTGCAAACCGGTTGATCAGCGACATTTTATCCAGGGAAAACGTAAAATATGATGAGTATGTCGCACGTTTGGCAGCCTGAGTTCATCCGAAGTCTTCAACAATTATGCAGTGCGCCCTCCGGGCCCGAAAGAGGCAAGTATGTTTTCCAGCGGTAAAGCTGTATCAAGAGCGACATTCGTTTTGAATGAAGCCTCCAAGGGAAATTTTAGTGTCCGGGTGATCGGCATTACCGAAAAAGGTGAAGACGCCGAACTATTACACGCCGTAAACCGTTTTATTGACAAGTCGGATGCTTTTGTTCGGGAATCAAAGGCCGTTTTGGATTATGTCCAGAAGAACCGTTACTTTCGGCGCATATCACCTGTCGGAATGCCGGGAGATTTTGCTGCCTCGGCAAGGGTGATGAACAAGGCGATGGATTCCATGCAATCTCGACTTGCGAGCTTTGGCGCGGTGATTGAGAACTTTGAAAAAGAGATGGGCGAAGAAGTTGAAGGTATTTCATCTGCTGCAACACAGATGGAATCTTCAGCCAAATCCATGTCCAGATCAATTGAAGAAACAAGCGAAAAATCTACCGCAGTCGCCAGTGCATCTTCCAGCGCCAATGAAAATGTAAGCACTGTTGCAGCCGCGACTGAAGAGCTTACCAGCTCGGTTGCCGAGATCGGCGAACAGGTAAGTCGATCTTCCAGCATAACAGCAGCGGCGGTCACCGAGGTCGAGAAAACCAATCAGGATATTCAAGGTCTCTCGGAGGCTTCTGTCCGCATCGGTAAAGTGGTGACGTTGATCTCCGACATTGCCAACCAGACAAATTTACTCGCCCTCAATGCAACGATCGAAGCCGCCAGAGCCGGAGAGGCCGGTCGCGGATTTGCGGTTGTTGCAGCCGAAGTCAAGGACCTTGCAAGCCAGACAGCAAAGGCGACTGAAGAAATCAGCTCGCAGATTGGAGATATTCAAACAGCCAGCGACAAGGCCGTTATTTCCATCAAGGAGATTGGTGAAACCATTACCAGTGTTGATGAAATTGCCTCTGCCATCGCCTCGGCGGTCAAGGAACAAAATGAGGCAACTACCGAAATTGCCCGCAATATTGATGAGGCGGCATCTGGAACCAGTAAGGTGAATGACAATATGGCCGAGATTCAGCAGGCAGTTGAAAGTACAGCAAAAGTCTCGGAAGAAGTGACGACAACCTCCACTGAATTGTCATCCCGGGGCAAGCGCTTAAAAACCGGAATTGACCGTTTCCTCGGCGAAGTTCGCAAAATCATGTAGCATCGTACCCGGTTCAGCACGCGTTGATATTACCCGGATGTCCGGCTCTGGCATTTATACCGCTGTCCAATATCAACCAGCAATTGCCTGATCGCATCAACCAGTTCGGGCGGCTGCAAAACGGTACATTCGGTTCCAAGGCGAAGTAATTCCGTACTGGCTTGCGCGATGGATTCAATCGGGATTGTGACAATCAAATCATTGTCACCATTTGAACTCTGCCTTGCTGCCCTTGCAACAGGTTCGCCCAGCAATGACAGGCGTTCRAGGCCCGTTTTGGTGAGGTGCAAAGTTGCTGTTCCCTGATAGATATCGGTTTCATACCGCGTTACGGCCCCTTGCCAGAAACTGGCAAGATCAAAATCGGTGGGCCGGGTAAAATCCTGATCAAGCGCGGTAATCCTCGAAAATTTGGCTATGCGATAAACCCGCTTGTCACCATCAGCCCGTGCCGCAAGATACCAGGTACCGCCCTTTACGACCAGACCAAGGGGATCAAGTACGCGTTTAACCTCGCCCTTCCAGCTCAGATAGGTACAGGCAAGTTTTTTACGGTTCCAGACAGCGGCAGAGATCACATCCAGCTCTTTGGCGGGTTCCTCGGCGCCAAACCACGATACCGGATCGACATGGACATGGGCCGATATCCTGCCGATCATCGCCCGCTGGTTTTGTGGCATGGTTTGCATCAGTTTCGCCTGGCCGCTGAGCATGGCGGCGTGCAATCCAAGTTGCCGCACCTGTCCCGGCATTCCCGATAACAACAGTGCCTCGGTCTCAACATTTGTCAAACCGGTTGGCGGCATGGTCCAGCCATCAAGCAGGGCAAACCCGCCTTCCCGCCCCCGGTCG
>JAESRR010000170.1 GCA_016764535.1 Cohaesibacteraceae bacterium
GCAAAGAGATGGCTCGTCAGATTAGCGCGCTCACAGCCCCGTATTGTATCGTCGCCATCCCACTGCTAATTGAAAATGGCCCGGCGGGTATTGCCGACCGCATTCTCGTGGTTGACGCACCAGAGCGCTTACAGCTCGAGCGTGCCATGCGGCGTGACAAGCAAACGGAAGATGAAATCACCGCGATCATCGCATCACAGGCATCACGAGCAGCCCGTCTCGCGGCGGCCGACGATATCATCCACAATCACAGCAATTTAAAAGCGCTAAAACAACAAGTTGAAATGCTCCATCGAAAATACCTGGCAACCGCCAATGCATCTTAACAAGCATATTTGCCATTCGACTTAAGGTAAGTGACAATGGAGCCGATAGGGGCCGGTGTCGAAGTTACGCTGGTTAGTCGCAGGGGACTATTGCCCGATGCGGAACCGGAAATCAGTGCAGCGCTGACAACCTGCTTCAAGGCTGAAGGCATCAAGGTGTTCAGTGGCATCTCATACAAAAGCATTCAGCAGCAGGATGATGCCGTTGTTCTGGTTGTCGAAAACAGCTGTGGTGAAATTGAGATATCTGCACAGAAAATTATGATCGCAACGGGAAGACAACCAAATTCCGATGGATTAAAATTGCAGGGCGCCAAAATAGAAGTGACAGAAAACGGCGGAATCATCGTCGATGATCATATGCGAACGAGCCGGGCGGGTGTTTATGCGGCCGGTGATGTCACAGGTAGCGATCAGTTTGTCTATATGGCCGCATATGGTGCCAAAATAGCTGCAAAAAATGCCGTCGGTGATGGTGATCTGGTTTATGATAATTCGGTGATGCCTGCTGTTGTATTTTCCGATCCGCAAGTCGCCAGTGTTGGTCAGACCGAGGCTCAGGCAATTGCGCACGGTGTTAATGTTCGTACGTCGGTCCTGTCGCTGGATAATGTGCCTCGCGCGCTTGCTGCCCGTAATACCGGAGGGCTGATTAAACTGATCGCCGACGGTGTAACAAAGAAACTCATCGGGGCGCACATTCTGGCTCCCGAAGGCGCTGATTGCATTCAAACAGCTGCAATTGCTATTAAAACAGGAATGACTTACGAGGATCTGGGGGCGATGATCTTCCCCTATCTCACCACTGTCGAGGGCTTGAAACTTGCCGCCCAGACATTTGATATGGATGTTAAAAAACTGTCCTGTTGCGCAGGATAGCCGGTCGGCTACTTGCCAGAAAGACTTACATCTTCTTCCAACAATGCATCAAGGCGATCATTTGCCCTGTCGATGCCATCGCGTAGCTGGTTGAATTCTTCTTCGTCAAACAGATTGCGGACATCCTGTGAAAGTGCCTGTGCGTCCGGCCAAAAGGTTTGAAACATGGCCTTGCCCTGATCTGTCATCGAAAACAGAACAAGACGTCTGTCTTTTTTGTCTTTGGTGCGGACTACCCAGCCTTTTTTCTCCATTTGTGGCATGACTTTGCTGATATGCGAGGCATCAAGTCCGGCATAACGTGACAGCGCGCGAACATGCGTGCCGCCATATCGGGCCAGATTGATCAGTATGCGTGCTTCGGGGCCGCTCAGACCAACAGGCCGAAATGCCTGACGCTGCATATAGAGGATTAGTTTACTGGCCAGTTTGATCACCCGGATATTCAAATTRTTATCAAATTCRGTATCGGAAAGCAGCGGCTCGGTCATRAAGRGGYGATCCTTTTKGNGTWTACGGYCTGTGAATAACGTGGTATATACCACAAATAATGTGGAATGCACTACAATTAACTTGTTAACAACAYGAWTATGTGCTCCATTTTAATGAGGTAAAYGGTCCTGCCTCCTGCATAGCGGWTTTCTCGATGGGGATYGGGAAAATGWAATTGTCTGCCTTCCCCGGGYAYGACRCCGGTTTTGTTGGTTTCCAGACCATGTTTGCCGCTAACAGGATGTGGAGGAAACATGTCTATGCAATTCAAGTCATTAAAAAYTACTYTCATTGGTTCTCTGGTGGCGTCGCTCGCCATGGTGAATTTTKCCRGCGCWARRGAMAATCTTACWGCTGAAACTGCTTCACCAGGTGGAGCCGTRCATTTGTCGATGACCTACCTCGCCGAAGCGGTTTCCGACGCCGGGGTTGCGGATTTGCAGGTTCARGCSGGYCAAACCCTGACCAATACGCTGATCAATGTCGCAAACGGCAGCACAGATATCGGAGTTGCTCCGYTGATCCTGCCGTTTCTTTTAAAGCATGGACGTGGTCCCTATTCCAAACAGGGCAAGGAAGCCGGKTCAGCTTTGGTCGCRAATGTGCGGGCGCTGTATCCATATAATTTTGGRGCSCACACTTTGTTYTCGTTTCAAAGTTCCGGCATAACATCTTTTGATCAGTTGAAAGGTAARACCATCTTCAACGGTCCGCCGCGTGGTGGTGCGTTGATCAATGCCCGACAGGTMTTGCARATCGTTGCCGGTCTGAAAGAYGGTGAAGGCTACAAGGGCATTCAGGTGAACTGGGGTCAGGCMAACAAGACYATTGCWGACGGYAGTGCCGAYGCWATCATGTTGCCTGCWACGTTCCCGTCTGATCGGGTGATGGCAGCTCTTGCYGCGGGCAAGGTGAATATTATTTCMACRCCAAAAGACATCTTTGAGGGYGARGCMTTCACWCGTTTYTCWCGGGCACCRGGWAGTGCGCCGGTGGTGATTGCGATCAAGGACATGGGGTATGGAGAAGGTGTCACGGTTCATTCAGAAGATGAATATTATCGCAGTGCAGTGACTGTGGGTGCCGAGATCGTCAACAAGAGCATGTCGAATGATCTGGCCAAAGCTATTGTCGCAGCCTATATCGCAAATCTTGATAATCTGCGCGCCAAAACACCCTACGCTAAAAACATTGGTCTTGCGGAGCTTGACCCGGTGAAATCCGGATTTTGTGGTGCAATGCCGATCAAATATCATCCCGGCGCTGTAATGGCATGGGAAGAAGCCGGTTACACAGTGCCTGATTGCGCCAAGCCTTAATCGGACTCCAATAATACAATAATTCCGGAGCCGGATATGAACGCAAATTCTGATAACGCCATGCCACCGCCCGACATATCGGATCGTGGTACGCGACTGGCAGCAATGCTGGGCCTTGGACTGGTATTTCTGGGAATGTTTAACAACATTCCCTCCATTCCAGGGCTGGATGAATGGGTAAGTTCAATAACCGGCTCCGGTGATTTTTCCATTCGCAAATATCCCTATCAGTGGGCGCATCCTCTGGTCTTTGTCATCATGATGACAATTGTTGCGTTGAAAAATTCATTTTATCGGGATTTTGGTACGACACCTGCACGGCGACGGGCCAGTCTTGCAATGGATTTTGGACTGGTCGCCATGGCTGTTTTGGTGGCTGTTACCTATCTGATTGAAATCGACAGTGTTTGCCTGCTGGATCAAATAAGTGGAGCTCGTGCTGAACTGATCGCCAATAGTCTGGCCGAGGAAATTATCTTTGCGAAAGACTATGGCCTGCCGATCCCCTCCAGCGTGGAAGATCCACAATGCCTTGATACGACAGGTGTCTGGCTGTTTTCCATTGTGGCAATTTCGGTAATTGTTTTTCTTGCCTACAACAGCAAGGTCTGGGGTTTTCCTCTCGTTATGGTGGCGATTGCCATCACCGCCTATACGCTGATTACAATTGCTGTCTGGTACTTCCATGGTGCTGAAGACATTAACAAATATCTGATGACCAAACTTGGCGGTGAACCACGCCAACTGATTGATGGTCGCCCCAAGGTACATGATATCCTGGTTAATAATGCCAGCGGGCTGCTTGGCCGGTTCATGAGCATAATTCTCAATACCGTATTTCCGTTTATTGTTCTTGGTGGCTTGTTTGGTACGTCTGCAGGTGGACAGGCGATGATCCGGCTGGCATTTCGCTGGACCCGCAAATTGCGTGGTGGTCCGGCCCATGCAGCGATTGTCAGCTCCGCTTTGTTTGGAACAATTTCGGGTGGACCTGTGGTGAATGTCCTGTCGACCGGTGTTTTGACAATTCCGATGATGATCAGGCGCGGGTTTAGCCGGGTATTTGCCGGTGGCGTTGAAGCAGCTGCGTCCAGCGGCGGTCAGATTATGCCGCCAGTGATGGGCGTTGCAGCTTTCATTCTGGCTTCCCTGACACTGGTGCCTTATCGCGAGGTGATTATTGCCGCGATCATCCCGGCTGTTGCGTATTTTGGTTGTGTGTTTTTGGCCGTGGTGTTTCAGGCACGCAAGCAAGGCCTTGAAGCTATTGGTGAATTGACCGAAGACATGATCCTGTCTCGGCAGGACAAACTCAACCTTCTCATGATTGTTGCACCCATCACGCTGATTATGTTCTTGTTGCTGACACCCAAGGAAGCAGTGGGTTGCGGCTTTATTGGTTCGCTTTTTGGTGTTGTGCAGCCACTGGATGGCGGTGTTTGCACGGCACAAAACCTTCCGTGGTTCTTTCGGTTGATACAGAATTCTGCCGGAGACGCGGGATCTGCTGGCTGGTGGGCATGCATCCTGTTGATTGGGCTTTTGTTTCTTGATCCGGAAATCCGCGCCAAACCCAAAAAAATTCTAACAGCTTTGTCGAGCTCGGGCGTTTTGATCTCAACCCTCTATCTGATGTTTCTCAGCGTTTCGGTGATCGACTTCTGCCTTAATCTCACGGGTCTGTCGGACTTCATTGCACGTGATATTCTTGGCTGGCTTAAATCTATGGAGATTAGTGGAACCGGCACGCCGTTGTTCCTGTTTATTGCCCTGCTTTTGACCATGATGATGGCTGTTCTGTTGGGTATGGGCATGCCATCTGTTCCGGCCTATATCAATGTGGCTCTGTTGATGGGACCAATGCTGGTCGGACTGGGCATTGCAACTTTTACAGCGCACATGTTCATTTTCTACTTTGCTATAGCTTCGGCAATTACGCCGCCGGTCGCCATTGCCGCCTTTGCTGCTGCGACAATAACAAAGGCCGAACCAATGGCCACCAGTTTTGCGGCGGTAAAATGTGGCATTGTTATTTTTGTCATCCCGTTTGTCTTCGCATTTCACCCTGAATTGTTGCTGATTGATGCTGCCATGCTCGACCCAACTGCATCCGGATCAGACCGGTGGTTGCCCGGATATGATGGCCAAATCCATTTGGGAGCACTTTTGTGGTTGTTGGCTCGTCTGGTGTTTGCACTCTATTTGTTGGCAAGTGCGCTAAACCGCTTTGATCATCGAGCCCTGCCTGTTTGGGATGTTGTTGCCAGACTGGTTCTGGCTGTGATGTTGCTCTCCGGTTCGCCATTGATTTACGGAATCGGATTGGTTTTGGCCGCGCTGTTGGTAGGTGCCCACATCATCAACGCACGACAAACTTCTGCGCCGGTTGCCCAATAGTTTAAATCAGGAATTAATGGAATTACCCATGTCCAAACGGCCAAATTTTGTATTTTTTATCACAGATCAACACCGGGCTGACTGGCTGGGATGTTACGGCCATCCTGTGGTAAAAACCCCCAATATTGATGCACTCGCAGGATCAGGGACGCGGTTTGAAAATTTTCATGTAGCCAGTCCGGTGTGTATGCCCAATCGCGCCTCGCTGATGACGGGGAGATATCCCACAGTCCATGGTTTGCGGCATAATGGCTGCACGTTGTCGCAGAACGCCAATACATTTGTCGATGTGTTGGCAAAGGGTGGCTATCATACTGCTGCTATTGGTAAAAGCCATTTGCAACCGTTTCTGGATATTGATATCAAGGATCCCCACCGGCTTGAAACAGGTCCAATCGAGGAAGCGTGGAAAAACGATCCCCGGGATTATGGGCAGGAAGAGCCCGGGCGATATGATGCAGACGGAACCTATGATTTCAAAACACCTTATTACGGATATCAGCATGTCGATATGGTAACTGTGCATGGTGATCGTTGTGGCGGTCATTATCAGCAATGGTTTAGGGACAAGGCGCCCGACTGGCGTGCATTGCATGATGATGCAAATCAGCTGCCGCATAACTATTCCTGTCCGCAAGCATATCGGACACCGATTCCTGAAGAGCTTTATCCAACCGCCTTCATTCGAGATCGGGCGATTGAATATTTGGAGGGCAGGGAAGGTGAAAATCAACCATTTTTCACTTTCATTTCATTTTCTGATCCACATCACCCGTTCAACCCGCCGGGTAAATACTGGGATATGTATTCACCGGATGATTTTGAGGTAAATCTACCTTTTGAGGCATATAAAAATCCAACACCGCCCATGCAGTTCCTTCATGATAACTGGAAAAATAAAGGCAAGCAGGCGTCGCCTCAAACTGCGATGATGACCGACAATCAGAGCCTGAAAGAAGCYATGGCGCTAACWGCCGGTATGATCACCATGGTCGATGATGCRATYGGKGATGTGATGACAGTTTTGAARRACACCGGYCTGTATGACAATACAGTGGTGTGTTTCAATTCGGATCACGGTGATTATCTGGGTGATTACAACATGTTATTGAAGGGTGCCTTGCCATTCCGCTCTGTCACCAGGGTTCCGTTTATCTGGTCTGAC
Source organism: Cohaesibacteraceae bacterium (assembly GCA_016764535.1). GTDB lineage: Bacteria > Pseudomonadota > Alphaproteobacteria > Rhizobiales > Cohaesibacteraceae > JAESRR01. Next base: position 6,579 of record JAESRR010000170.1, read on the forward strand.
CCGGCGAACAGAGATGCAAAAGTTGAAACTGCATTATCATCAACGATCGATATCTCATCCTCTGTATTGGCGCGCGCGGCACTGAAGCCCTATGCCGGTATGCAGGGCCATGATTTGTTTGCTGACGGAATTGCGGATCGTGAAGATCTGTTGATTGAATATAATGACGGCGAACCAAGGATAGGTTTTGAAAAACCGGCACGGGTTCGGGCTTTGATTAATAAACGTTACCGATTGACGATTTATCGGGATCAGGACTGGGGCGAACTTTATGATCACCAGACTGATCCCGATGAGAGTTGTAATCTATGGGATGATCCTGATTATGAACGGGTCAGGGCAGAGCTTTCGCTGCGCCTCAACCATCACCTGATTGCACAAATGGATGATAGTCCGCGCGCCAGACGGCTGGCCTGACAAAACGAGCATGACCTGGTGTGTTGGTATGCGATTATTACAAAACCGTAACAAACATCAAGAATTCACATGTATTCAAAAACATGAACAAAGCTTAATTATTATATAGAATAGTATGTCCCCATGTCTGATGGACACAAAACAGACAAGGGGTCGTATTGTGAAGCACGCAACAATACTAATTAAATCGACATCAATTGCTGCAATGTCAGTCATGTTCGTAACCGGTATGGCGGTCGAGGGATTTGCACATGGCAAAATCCTGATTGGTGATGGAAAAATTTCCCGATCGGCAAAAACCGGCTATGTGAATTCCTGCCGGTCGCGGTTCAACCCGAATGCACCTGGTGCCAGAGCATCAGGTAACTGGATCAAGGGTAAATACTGGTATCCCGATCTAAAACCCGAAGTTGATGGAAATGTCGGCTGGAACGGTGGCGGTGCGACAGTATCAGTCCGTGGCGATACAAGAACAATTTCCTCGCGAAGCGTGCCCGATCATGCAACAGGGGTCTATCCGATTTCCCGTAATGACGACGCTTTTCGATATGATCGCAATCCAAATTCCATTCGGGCAAAACGGGTTCAATTAAATCTCCCGGCAAATCCCAAAGCAGCATCGAGAACCAGTTGTGTTCCCATGGGTATGATTGGTATTTCCCTCACTGGTGCGGCGATTTTTAATGCACTTGATGCACGCGGCGATGATGCGGTTGCTCATGAAATTCAGGATAAATGCCAAGGCCACCCGCAGCGCAGCGGCCAGTATCATTATCATGGTCCATCCAAATGCATGACTGAAAAAGGCAAGGGCGCGGATGGTCATTCCGGGCTTGTCGGCTATGCGCTGGACGGTTTCGGAATCTATGGCCTCAAGGGTGCCGGTGGCAAAAAAATGCATAATGCCAACCTTGATGCCTGCCATGGGCATACGGAATCCATCGTCTGGGATGGCAAGAAAACCAATTTGTATCATTACCACATGACCGAGGAATATCCCTACACGCTGGGCTGTTTTACCGGGACGCCGGTGCGGGTCAGGCCTTCAAGGTGATCGCGGCAACGTTCCAGCATTGAAACAATTTCATTATAGTCGAGCGGGTGCACGGCCTTGCCAAGTATCTGCTCGATGCCTTTGACAATATCATGAGCCTCGCTCGTAATATCTGTACCCCTTTCGGTCAATGTTGTTTGCTGAATGCGGCCATGATCGGGGTGCTGTGTCCGAATTATGAGCCCTGATTTTTCAAGATTGACCAGGATGCCCTGCATCGATTGCGGGGTGATAAATGCCTTGCGAGCAAGTTGGGCATTTGAGGCGCCGGGTGTGAGTTCAAGTGCCGTCAAAGCTGCATATTGCGGGACGGTTAGACCAAGTGGACGCAAGCCTTCATCCATTCGTTTGCGCAGGGCATGTTGTGCCTGTTTCAGAACATATCCCAGCTCGAACCCGGGATGCGGTGCGTTGTTATCAGTTTTTTGGTCTTTGCCCATTGAATATCAGGATCCTTATATTATATCAGGTACCTGATACTATCGCATGATTGCAAAACGGAAAAGGTAATATTGATATGGCTCGATACCGGGTTGGCGTGGTCAGTCGTAACCACGTTAAAATTGGCGAGGCTGGTGGATTTTGCCAGCTATGCCACGGTAAATCATGGCAGGTGAAACGAATGCTTCCCGGCGACTGGCTGATCTATTATTCGCCGCGAGAAGGCATTAAAGAGGGCCGAACCCTACAGTCCTTCACGGCGATTGGCAGGATTAAACCAGGATCACCGTATCAATTTACAATGGATAATGGCTTTACGCCGACACGCCGGGATGTTGAGTATTATACTGATGCAGTTGAAGTGCCGATCCAGCCATTGCTGCATGAATTGTCATTCTCGGCAAATAATCCGGCATGGGGGTTGGTGTTAAGACGCGGTGTTTTTGAGATCCCTGAGGCAGATTTCCTTCTTATTGCCGGAGCAATGGGGGTTGCTGCTGACGCGAAGCTAATGGCGGTTTGATCAATCAGGTTTTCTGGATTGAGATTGCCAAAGCGCGATATACAGCCCGGTGAGGATGAGCACAAATCCGAACCCATCAGTGATTTTTAGCGGAATATCGAGGAAGATTGCACTCAGAACCACTGCTGTGGGTGGACCAAGCCCGACAAAAGCCATGACATTGGATGCCGGCATGTGGCGCAGGGCATAAAGCCAGCTGAGATATCCGACGCCACTCCCGGCCCCGATAAACAAGACAGCCTTCCAGCCGATAGTATTATATCCAGGCCAGGAGGAATACAGCCCTTCAAACCCTGCAAGTACACCAAGGAAAATTACAGCTGCTGCCATTGAAAGCAAACTAACGGGTAGAAGCGGATTTCTTTGCAAATAGGGGCGGTGAAGCACAGAACAGATCGCTCCGATAATAGCGCTGCCCAATACCGCTGCCATTCCGATCCACTGATCTGTGCCTGTGTTGGTTAGATCGATAGATGCTCCGACAGATACTGCAACGCCAGCAATCGTCAGGATTATCCCGGCGGATTTGCGTATCGATACCTGGTCTGCTCCCATTGCAGCGCCCATCAACAAGGTGATGACCGGGCAAAGGGCAAATATTAAAGTAACCCGTCCCGGATCAATGTGCTGTACCGCATAATTAAGCAGGATGATAAGCAGGCCGAACTGGCCAATGCCCAATAATGCAATGGGTATCATGTCGTTATTATTGAGCTTTTTCAGATGCTTAAATGCAAATGGCAACACAAACACTATAGCCAGTGTATAGCGAAAAAACGCCAGGGTTATTGGACCCGATTGATCGATAGCAAAATGGGTCACAAAAGTTGCAGCACCAACAATGATACCCATCACGATGGCGGCGAGGCAGGCGAGGAGATAAGTATTCACAAATCGCGTTCCCAGATCTGGCTTACAAGATCGACGCCAAAACTGTGGTGTTTGTTTTCAGAGTGAAGGGTGAAACCTTCAGCCTCATATAATCGCCGTGCTGCAAGAAGGATATCTATGGTCCAGAGTTTCATGCTTTTAAATCCGGCGCCTTTTGCAAAGCGCAGGCATTCGGAAAGCAATTGTTTGCCGATGCCAAAGCCCCGGGCGGATTTGTCGACAAATAACATGCGCAACTGCGACTGATTGTTTCCCGCATCAACTACAAAGGCTGATCCCACAATCCTGCCTTGCTGTTCGGCCACCCAGCAGCGTTCTTTGGAAATGTCGTGGGCATCCAGAAACTTCCCTGCAAGACCGGCTACCATTCCTTCAAATGTTTCATCCCAGCCATATTCGGAAGTGTAGAGCTTTGCATGGCCGGATATGATTTGTCCGATATCTCCTGGCCTGTGTTGCCGAATAATGATTGTTGGCGTTTTGGCTTTTTTGCCTGTGAGCAGGCTTTCAATATGTTGCATGGCTTGCACAAGCGAGAGCTGGTCTTCTTTATTCAGATTCTGCAACACATTTGCCATCTCATCGTGAGAGGCCTGATTTAACCCGGAATAAACCTCAACACCTTTTGTGGTTAGATGAAGTGTCTTTTCGCGACGGTCTTTTTCGCCGGGGTGTTCTTCAAGCATATCAAGGGACTTGAATTTGCGTAATATGCGGCTGATATGTGCTTTATCCAGTTGCAGGGAACGTGACAGGTTGGCTGCTGTAAGGTTATTGTTTTCAGATACTTCGAATAATATCCGGCACTCGGTTAGATTAAACGGGCTGTTGAGCAGATGTTGATTAAGCGCACCGATATGGCCGGTGTAAAACCGGTTGAATGTCCTGATGTCTTCAGCATGTTGATCGATGGTATTGTGCATGTATCGCATCCAGTTTGGGAAATTGGATATGCATGTCAACATCAACGATACAGTTGCTTTTGTCAACTAGTTGAGCAAAAATATGAACCATGTGTTTGAGAGGAATTAAAACTGTCTGTTTTTGTGACTAGCGGCGAAGGAACCGTGCGAGATTGAGCACCTGGGCAATTGCTGCAGCAACATAGGTGTAGGCAGCGGCTTTGAGAACTGATCGGGCGTCTTTCAAATCATCATCATTCAAATATTTGCCATGAATAAGGATTGGCAGAGCACGCTCAAAGCTGGCGTCAATTTCGACGGGCAACGTGCTGACCTGTGAGAAGACCCGAGCAATGCCCATGATGATTGTCGCTGCAATACCAACAATCATGATACGGGGCGAAAACGCAGCACTGCCCATTATTGAAAGGCCAAATAACAGGGCTGAACCTACCCGATCGATAACAATGCCTGTGCGCACAACCGACTGTCTGCGCATGAATGGTTTGTAATCATCATGATGTTGAATTGCATGACTGACTTCATGAGCTGCAACGGCAACGGCGGTTACTGATTTACCCTCGTAATTTTTTTGGGACAGGCGCACGGTACGGCTTTCTGGATCATAACAATCACCACCATCTGTGGCGACGACCTTGATTTTTTTCAAGCCATATTCATCAAGCAAATGACGAGCAAGTTCACCGCCCGTCCCGGGTAAATCCGGACGATCTTTTGCGTGGCGAGCCATGACGCGTTTGACCCACAATGTGGGTCCAAAACCAAGTCCGGCTATGAGCAATAAAAGCAGTACAAATCCCATGCGGACTCCTTCTCCAGATTGTAACATAGGAAATACTGCCCCACATGCAATGGTCATCGCTGGGTTTTTACGAAATGAGATACGATTGCGTTAAACTGGCGGCAATGTTCCCTTGCATCCCGCGTCATCCTGGTGCATCCAGTCTTCGCTGGATGAGAAGGGTAAATCATGACACTCAAAAATACGCTTTTGGCTAATAAAAACGGTCCAATGAATTTCTGTGTGGGGATTGATCCTGATACCGCAACGCTTGCCAAATGGGGTCTTGAGGATTCGGCTGCTGGTGCGCTGCAATTCGCCCGTGCAATAATCGAGGCGGCCGCAAATGAAGTACATATGGTCAAGCCGCAGATTGCGTATTTCGAACGGTTTGGATCGAAGGGTTATGCAGTTCTTGAGCAATTGATCGCTGAATGTCATGAGCGTGATTTGCACGTGCTTGCTGATGTGAAACGTAATGATATTGGCACGACCATTGACGCCTATTCGCAAGCATGGCTCGGTCCCAACGCGCCGATGCGCGTGGACGCAATCACTGTTTCTCCCTATCTGGGTGTTGAAGCGCTTGACCCGTTGCTAAAACGTGCAGCCGACGATGGCGCCTATGTGTTTGTAGTTGCCCGGTCTTCCAACCCCGAAGGGACCGCGTTGCAAATGCATGGCGAGACGCCGCTTTGGCATCGCGTACTCGATGACATCGACGCATGGTGCTCCCGTAATAACAGCCAGAACGTCGGTGCTGTTGTTGGCGCCACTGTTCCTGCCGAGCTTGCTTTTGCGCTGAAACGATTGCCGGAGGCTCTGTTTCTCGCGCCCGGCATCGGCGCTCAGGGTGCTTCGGTTGAAGACGTTAAAGCGCTTGGTGTTTCGCTTGCCCATGTTATAGCGACTTCCAGCCGGGGCATCGCCGCCCACGGCCCGAATGTCGAAGATCTGGGCGCTGCTATTCGTGCAGCACAATGAGACTACCAATCATTTCTGGATGAAATTCACAGTAATAATCACGTGTCATGTCCCGGGTTACCATTACTGATTTTGATTTGCCCTTCGTGATGGAGCCAGTGTGCCAGCTTTCATCCCGCGCAGTTGCTGTATGTGGCGCGATGTCCAAATTGGTCCAGGTAATGGTTTCGCCCGGGATAACGGTGAGTGTGCCGGGTTCAAATTTAAACTTGTGGATCTTGATGTGATGTTCGACAGGATCGCGTTTGGCCGCATGTGAGCCGGTCAAACCGGATACCATGGCAACACCTGTTGCCATGGTACGGATCAGAAAATCCCGTCTTGAAGCGAAAACGCTCATTTTARCATTTTGACCATCATCGACGCGTGATTTTCATGCGCYGTGAAGATTTCAAGACCAGCTTCGAACAGAGTTTTAACTTCGACATTTTCGATGTTCGGAATGAAACTRTTGGCCACCAGATCATTGACAGCCTTGTGATAAGCGAGCTCGTTGATAGCGTAGGCTTTGTCAAATGCCGCGCCGCGTAATTCGCTCATGATATYGATCTGATCCTGTGCAGCTTCCAGCAGTGCCTTGCTCAAAAAATTATCCTGGGGCTGTGCCTKYAATTTGGCAAGYAGAGCCAATGCCTGATCATTTACAGCGGTATGATCACGGATCATTGTATTGGCAAAATCGTGGATATCGGGATTGGTAGAAATTGCCAGCGCAAGATGTGCATATCGAATGTCGATATTGTCKGCGGTATAGGCGACATGGGTAATTTCCAGGTCGTTAAGATCGGCAGGTGTTYCCATATCTGCGGCAYTTACGGCTCCCTGAATGGTACAAAGTGCAAGGGCGGAGATAATGGATATCGCGAATTGTTTCATGGTGTTCCTCCAGATAACACGGCCCGGGCATTCGGCGTGTCGTTGAACAGATTTAGCGTTGCGCTCTATGTTTGAGAATGACGCAGAGTTCGAAAAACTTGATCCATCGTTCAGATGAATGGAGCTTTCTGATCAATTTGTTATGTTGCGGTCGAAGAGGAGGGGTTTATGGATTTGTTGAGTGATATTCTATCCGGTTTGCAATTGTCCGGTACATTGTATTTTCGCACGTCTTTTACGTCACCCTGGAGTGTGCTGGTCCCACAATTTTCGAATGTGGCGCGATTCCATTACGCCCATAAAGGCCGTTGTCTTGTGCGAATAGACGCAAACAATTCGCCGGTTTTTCTGGAACAGGGGGATCTGCTAATTATTATGCGTGGTGTTTCCCACACGCTTTATTGTGATCCAACGACAGAGCATCTGGCTGTGCAGCTGGAACGGGTGGTTGAAGAATCCGGCTTTGATGGAACCGGTGCGCTGGTTTATGGTGAAGCCGGGACACATCATGAAACCCAGCTGGTGTGCGGGCACTTTACATTCGGTGATGAAGCCAATCATCTGCTAATTGATGCATTACCTGCATATATTCACATCGAGAACTACGGTTCTGATTCCGGGTCGTTTTTGGAAAATACCCTCAAGGTGATTGGCAATGAGGCCGGACATGGAATGCCTGGCGGTGACCTGATTGCGCTAAAGTTGTCAGAGATTATATTCGCCCAGGCGCTGCGGGTCTGGCTGGAATCACAAGGGGCCGACAGACCTGTGCTGGCAGGCTTTGTTGATCCTCATATTGCGCGGGCACTAACGGCCATTCACAAAGAACCGGGACATAGCTGGACACTGGAAACACTTGCCAAAATTGCCGGTATGTCGCGCACCGGATTTGCGACACGGTTTAACGAATGTATGACCGTCACGCCAATGGGTTATATTATTATGTGGCGGATGCAAATCGCCCGAAAACGTCTCGCCAGATCCAGCGAACCAATTATCAGTATTGCTGAACGCACCGGTTATCATTCAGAAGCTGCGTTCAGTCGTGCCTTTAAAAAACATCATGCCCTGGCTCCCGCTACCTGGCGCCGGGAGATGCAATCCCGGATGTAGAGCGGTGTTGATTCCGGACAATATGACCCGGGTTTATGTTTCATTTTCCTTCAGGGTTTCAGAATCCATATTGATTGCAGGCATGCGGGACAACATTGGGCGACGTAGCTTGCCCGGGGCATCGACAGACGGGCACCAGCCTTCGCGTTGATTACGAAAATCTTTCGCAAAATCGATAATCCCCGCAACATCAATTGCCGGGTTAATATCCCCGAACAAATAATTGGGCTTTTTATGGCCCTGAAACCCGACTGTGCATGGTCTTGTGCAGCCCGCCATACAGGCAACGCCCGATACTTTGAAATCATTGCCGAGTCCAAAAGGAGAATTTTCAAGCGCCGTTCGAATGCGACGGATCAGCGCGGCACCCGGGCGGCTATCCGAAAATTTGGGACGGCAGGATGTGCATACAAGAATTCGAAGTGAAACTGTGTTTTGAGGCGTATCAGCGGGTTCAGACATTTGTATCATCCTTTCCGGGGCACCCCGCCCGGTATTTGAGTTAAAACTGGATGGCAGGTCTCCTGACTTGCGGGTCAAAACACTTCTGAACCTTCCCGGGATTTGCGTCCCAGTGGTCGTTTTCAGAACTATTCGCCGCTTACAGTTGCGGGGGCAGTCACGGAATTATTGTCTGATGACAATGCACCGTATTCCCTTTTCATCCCGGAGCTTGTGACACCGGGAACCATCGGATCACATGGATACATGTGGCAGGTAAGGAGTGCAAGGAGCAAACGTTCATGTTGGTCAAAGAGACCGTCCTGAAGAACTTTTGCCGTTTCAGGAATTAACCTGTCGCATGGATTTGAACGCCAGCAATATTGCCGCGCCTATCATGAAACTGCCACCAATCCGGTCAAGCCAAAGGCGGGCAGGGCCCTTGAGACGCTTTGCCAACCAACCGGCAATCGCGCCATAAGTTGATAAAAAAGCTCCGTCGATTACAATGTAAGTTGCAGACAGGATTGCGAACTGGTTCCAGAATGGCAATGATGCGTCGATGAATTGCGGGAACAATGCGGCAAAGAACACAACAGCCTTGGGATTTGTCGCTGATGTCACAAATCCCTGTAACCATAACTTCTTGTTGCTTACACGGGGAGCTGACTTGATTTGTCCATTACCGGACCTTGCTTTCCAGAGCATTTTTGATCCAAGCCACAGGAGATATGTAACACCAAGCCATTTGATTATTGTGAGAGCTGATTCAAACGCCAGCAGGATGGCGGCAAGGCCAAGACCGGCGGCCAGCATCTGGCCCATATTTGCTGTTAAATCTCCGCACGCTGTCAATAAAGACCTGCGAAACCCGTTTGTTGCGCTGTTGGACAGCATCAATAACTGGCTTGGTCCTGGTGTGCTCATCATAGCAAGGACTGTCGTGACGTAGATGAGCCATGTTTCAAGTGTCATATCGGATTTGTCCTGTGAAATGGATGGCCGGGGAGAGGTATTTGTGCTGACACTAGAGGCTGATCAACGCCCTGGCAATGGTCAGGCAGAACGCGATATAGTGCCGGGCTTGACAGTTAACTAACTGATCGGTCAAATGATGCAATGGTAAAGCGAAACAAAAGAGATAACAGGCAAAAAATACTCGATACCGCGCGGGATTTATTTTCCAATAAAGGGTTCGATGGTACCAGCGTGGACAGTATTTGCAATACGGCCGGTGTCAACAAAGCGCTTATCTACTATTATTTCAGGAACAAGGACGACATTTTACAGTGCCTTTTTCGGGAGGCGACGGATGGTTTGAGCCGCCAGGAACAAGACCCGAATGATGATCCAAACATTGCTGTCATTGAAAAGATCGGACGTGAGATTCAGTACCTGGCCGATCATAGTCAAACATTATCCCTGATGATGATGGAAGCCCTGAAGCAGAAGGGGAAAAACGACTATTTATTTGATTTGTCAGCGAAAATTATGGATCAGACTTTGGCTTCCCGGGGTTTCGATATTGATGATCCGGAAAATATCAGTCAAAATCACAAGGCCATGGTTCATGAATTTTTTACCGGTATTCTGCCGGTCATCTCGTTYGTTGCATTGGGRGATAAATTCTCCGAACGATTTGATATCGAYAAGACGACACTTGCCAGATTATTTCTTGAAGTGTTTGAAGAGAGCCATGTTGCGACCCATGTGGAGCCGGACGAGATCGGTCCGCATGTTCTGGATGGATGAAACAGCAGTCCGGCCAGTACATCCTCCGAAATGATAAACTAAATGGTTGGTTATTTTTTTTGGATTTGCTCCGTTGGTTTTGTCTGGTTGGCATTGTTACTGCTTTTGAAGGGGGATATGTCTGGCAGTGAGCGCAATGTTTTTGTCGTCAATTCTGGATGCACGCATCATGGCGCTGGAGTTGCCAAACGGCAGAATGTATCAACCGGTCCTGTCTTTGAATGTGCTTTCAATTACATCTCCTCATCTTGAAAATACGTTAATGCAAATTGCGAGCATGACGCCTGTGCCTNTTAAARSNAGATGAATTCGTCACCYTGAATTATGTCCGGGCCAGGGGTCAAACAATTGCGTACGGGTTTGAAGTGAATGACAAGCTGGATGTACTCCCCACATATTATAGAACWCAATTGGTCACGCAWARCTGCGATGCCTTCCCATTGATTGCGAAATTGATAAATACCGGCACAATTTTGCAATATCGATATGAACGGCCTGATGGACAGTTTCTTGATGAATTCAAGGTCACACAATTTGAATGTGATGAAGTCATGCGGATTAAAGAAAATTTGTCGACCAAATAATCCAACGGAGTTTTGGAGTTATTGTCCAGGTCGTTCAAACATCTACTTTTGCAACTGAATTCGTTGTTCAAGCTCTACGAGCCTGGTTTCTGCTTCGGCAATCGATCCGCCCACCAGTACGGAAAACGTGAGATAACCGCGCGTTGTTCGCGTGTCACGGTTCTGGCGGCAACATATGTATAGGTGTTGCGTCCTTTCGGTATGCGTCCCGAAATGACTGCTGATTTGAGAGATCGCCATAGTTCTTTGGAATGGTTCAGGACTTCGCCCCGGCGTGATAAAATTATGGATGAAGCCAGTCTTTCCAGAATCGAATCCGGTAGCACTGGATTTCCTTTAAATACTCTCCAGAAGATGACTTGCATGGCATCGGGTATGGGTTGGGTTATTACAGTTACATCATAGGTAAGTATCCCGGTTCTCTGTATGGCAGAATTGATGTCAAAAGCAGCGGAAGACCGGATCCCGATATGTGCCGCGGGATATTTAAACCCGTCGTGGGTTTTCAGTACATCGGCTGCAGATGATGTTGAAATGTTTTGCGATTTGGCTGCACTGGTTTTTGTCCAGTCAGGTTCGGCAAAATCTTCCAGAATTTGCAATGTCCTTTGATATTGTGCCGTAATTTTGTCTCGTATTGCTTTTGTTGAGCTGGATCCATCAACCATATCGAGAAGGGGATGCCCCTGATTGAAATTGATAACGGACTGTCTTGCCTGTTTGAACTGTGTTTTTACAGCGCTCATTATTTCGGGATTGTTGATTGATTTGAGCAGGCGTTTTTCCCAGACTTCATAATCCGGAGACATTTGAATTTTGCCAGTCTCGGCTGTGAACTGAATGCTGCGAAGTCTTTCCAGTGACCAACGGGAGTATGTGTAGACAAAATTTTCTTTTATCAATGTTTCAACGTCGTCTACGAGGACGGCAGACTTGTCATTGATTTGCTTGATTGCGGTCCAGAATTTTTCGTGAATTTGCGGTGTAAGATCAGTTTGCCCGCCTACAACACCCATGATCAATACAAATTGTTCTTCCGGGATTTCGATTAGTTTTGCTTCGGCGGACTTGATCAGGAATGTGTTCGCAATGGCCAAACTGACAAGAAGAACAACCATTCTGGATGAAACGAATAATCTGTTTTGCAAAACTATCGCCGATCTGTCTTGAACACGTTTTGATTGAAATTTAGAATATAGAACGCACAGATTATCGGCAAGCAAGAAAAATCATTTATTTTCCGGTGGCAACATAACAATGTTGGGAATGACATTGCTGAATACATCGGCGAAAGTTGTCGTTCTGATGGGGTGATAGCCTGGCCTGGCGCGGTGTCCACGAGACAGATCTGCAAAGCCATGTACCAGTGACCAGATCCGGATTTGAAGAGTTTGCAGGTGATCGGGATTATCCGCAAAAGGCAGACAGCCCTTAGCCAGAATTTCAAATGCTGTTCCACTGGCTTTCTGCAAAGCCGGATCGCTAAAATCGGGCACACTTGATGTAAACATTAACTCAAACAGGGCTTCGTTTGTTTCGGCGAAGGTGAGGTAGCCTTCACAAATTGCCAATAATTGCGCGTATGAGTTCGGGTTCGCGTGTTCCAGATCAGCGGCCATACTTTGATTAAGACGTTCAAACCCAATTGTAACCAATGCTGTGAGAATACCCGCCAGTCCGCCAAAATGATGTGCCGGTGCAGCATGGGAAACCCCGGCAAGTGCGGCACATTTTCTTAAACTCAATGCGCCAAGACCGCCTTCATTTATCAGTTTCAAAGCTGCCTCGATAATGGCCTCACGCAAGTGCCCATGATGATGACTGTTCTTTTTGGTTTTGATGCTCATGGCTCTTTTTCACAAATAAACTTGACAGTGTCAAGATGGTGTGACAAATAGGCAAACATGAACTTTACAGTGTCAAGTTAGGAGTCGCATATGTCTTTCGCCGCAAAATCATGGAGAGTATTTATCTGGGTAACGTCGATTGGCGTCGCGTTGGTATCATATCGGTTTCTAGCGCTTGGGCTGGATGGAGCATTTGAAGCCCTTGCACACCAGTTGAAAGAATATCGCATCGGTTTTTTTGTGCATGTGATTGCAGCGCCCATTGCCTTGTTTATTGTTCCGTTTCAGCTTTCGGAGAAATTTCGGAACAAATACCGGGTCATCCATCGTTATATGGGGCGGGTTTACTGCATTGCCATATTGTTCGCCGGTGTAACTGGTTTGATTATTGCATTTAACGCTGGTGGTGGAACAACAGGTCGCTTTGGATTTGGTATTCTTGCTGTACTCTGGCTTGGCACCACTTACATGGGCTATGCAAAAGCCAGGGCGCGCAAGTTTGTCGAGCATCGCAAATGGATGTTCCGATCATTTGCCCTGACATTCGCCGGTGTGATGCTGCGGGTGATACTTCCTCTTGAATTGATTGGCGGGATGTCTTTTGACCAGGCATACATGATCGTCGCATGGGCCTGCTGGGTACCCAATCTTTTGATTGTTGAGTATTATTTACACCGGGAAGCGCGCAACAAGAAAATGGCTATCGGTTGATTCATCCATCTTACGGATGTGCAAATATACCCTGGACTGATGTCCCGGGTATTTGTATTGCGCAGGCAGGCTCACTCATACATCTTTCGAATTGTTTGGTTGGAGCGCGCAAAAGATATCCGACCTACTATGAACAGTTGGGACGTGGCTGGAAGAATGAGGGGGCCACCTGTTCACAGCAAGTCGAATGGGCTGTTCCTTTGATGAAAACGGAGCGGTCCTGGAAGGCGTGAATGGATCCAATATTTGTTCCGAATTCGAACAGGAATCATTGTCCTCTGCTTTCGGGCTGGAACATATCGAACATCTGTTCCAGCCCTGCGATAATCAAAAATTCTACTCCATTCCTACATCTGTTGGATTGAGCCGGAACCTCTAACAACAGCAGAAACGCTGCTTGATATCTCGGAACGCATAATAATTGTGATTGCGATGGTGGCGATCGCCTGGAACATGAGCCGCATTGAAAAAAGTTAAAACGGAACAAACTACTCTGCATACCAATCTTGAACGGGCAATTGCCCGGGGAGAAGAATGGAGAGAGAAAAGCAGAAAGCAAATTGGTCAGATGGGGCAAGCCATCATTGCCCAGTTCGAGGTTTGGGAACTGTCACCAGCCGAAACCGATATTGCCGGGCTGATTTTGAAAGGTGCCAGCCTTAGGGAGATTGCTGTTGCAAGGGAAACCTCGGAAGTCACTATTCGTCAGCAGGCGCAGGGAATATATCGAAAGTCCGGTCTGACGGGTCGCGTGGAACTTTCCGCATATTTTCTTGAAAGCCTGTTTGAAGTGGCCGAATTTCGAAACGCCGTTGAGCAGCCTGAATACAAAATTTAGCGAAATTCCGGCAGGCAGGATCAGGTTAAACCGCAAGTGAAATATCATCCATGAGTTGCCCGGCTTGAAATCACTTGTAGCAATGCATATTTACGTAGGGTCATTAGGGGAGAATGCAAATGACTGCCACAGCGATATTTACCGGCCGAAATCTCTGGCGGATTTTTTTTACGGTTACGTCACTCGCCATTGCACTGGTTTCAATGCGATTTCTGGCGCTGGGGATGGCGACTGCTTTCCCGAATATGCTGCATCACATACGGGCAGAAATACCGCTATTTTATGTGCATGTAGTCACCGGCCCTTTGGCGCTGGTTCTTGCTCCGTTGCAGTTTTCCAAAAAAATCAGGGCAAAAATGCCGGCGGTACACCGCTGGATCGGGCGCACATATTGTTTGTGTGTCCTTGCGGGTGGAATCGCCGGACTGGTCATGGCAGTGAATTCAACCGAAGGGTTCTTCGCGCAATCCGGATTTTTCATTCTTGCTGTGCTGTGGCTGTCCATGACCGGTCTTGCTTTGACCAAAGCGCGGCAGAGAAAATTTGTTGAACATCGCAAGTGGATGATACGATCTGTTGCGATGACTTTCGGGGCCGTTACGCTGCGGATAGAATTGCCAATTCTTATGGTGGCAGGCACGTCGTTCGAAGTGGCATACAGCATTGTCGCCTGGAGCAGCTGGGCGCTGAACCTTGCTGTTGTTGAATATTATTTCAGGCGCAGCTCCCCAAGAGTATCTGTACCCGCATAAACACTGAGAGTTCGCGTGAACGGGTGTGATTTTTCAAGCACCTGTTTGACTACATCCGGAGGTGCTGCCTGAACAGGCGACACAATTGAAAAACCCCCCGGGAATGATCTCTCGGGATTTTCATACCCGCCCCCAATGAGAAACCATATTGCAGGCGATATCAAATGCGGCTCGGGTCGCGCCAACGTCAGCTTTGCCCATGCCTGCAATATCAAACGCTGTTCCGTGAGCCGGGGTGGTAACAGGAAAGGGAATGCCGCCCTGAACTGTGACACCGCGATCGAACCCGAGAAGCTTGAGAGCGATCTGCCCCTGGTCATGGTACATAGTGATCACACCATCAATTTCACCGGCGACAGCTTTCAGAAAAACAGTATCGGAAGGCCATGGACCATCGATGCAGAGTTGTTTGCCCGCCATTTTTTTGACAGCCGGTTCGATGATTTCGATTTCTTCCATGCCAAAATTTCCGCCATCACCGGCGTGTGGATTTAAAGCTGCAACAGACAGGCGAGGCCGTTTGATGCCCGATCTTTTCAGCGTACTGTCGATGAGATTAACGGCTGCACAAATCCGCTGTTCGTTGATTGCATCAGCGACATCCCGCAGGGCAATATGACTGGTTACCCGGCTTGTCCAAATGCCATTCAGTGTATTGAGTTCGGAGATGTAGCCGGTAACACCAAGGCGTTCGGCGATGTAATGCAATTCATCAGAATGACCGAGCCCGGCCAAATGCATAGCAGCCTTGTTAAACGGAGCGAAAACAACAGCATCAATGATGTTATCCCGCGCCATGTCGAGAGCTAGATCAAGGGTGCGCAAGACACTTGTACCGGCAGCTTTTGATGCTTTTGCAAGTTCAACATCTTCGATCGCGATGGTATTGGTCGCATGGAGCGCCCAGTCATCTGTTGTTGTCCAGTCGCCTTCCAGCGCATCCAGCTGGTGCAGATCATGGGTCTCACCGGCAATTGTCTGACCGCGCTCAAATATGTGACGGTCTCCGATCAGTAGTATATCTGCGGCTTGTTTCACACCATCCTGCGCCAACAAACGGGCAATGAGCTCCGGTCCGATGCCGTTGGGATCACCGGGAATAAGTCCAATACGGGGTTTCATGTTTTGATCCTGCCG
>JAESRR010000153.1 GCA_016764535.1 Cohaesibacteraceae bacterium
GATACGGCTCGAGGGTGGCGACTGTTCAACAGACAGCTTCTGCTATCCTTCTGTCTGATTGATGGAAAATATAGACACACTGGCGGCCCTTTGGTGGGCCGTCATCGCTTCGGGTATCTACCATGGTTTAAACCCGGGAATGGGGTGGCCTCTTGCTGTTTCGGCGGCTCTAATGGAAAAACGTCGCATGGCACTTGTAGGTGCACTTTTTGCCCTTGCCGGCGGTCACTTCCTTGCCATGACAGTAATTCTGCTACCTTTTTCCATGATGTCGGCACTTGTTGACTGGCAAAGCGAAATTCGTATTACTGCCGGGGTCCTTGTGATCTCTCTTGGTATTTATCTATTAATCAATCGAAAGCATCCCCGGTTTCTTGCCCGTGTACCCCCTTCCCGTTTGGCTCTCTGGTCATTTCTGGGTGCAATGGCCCATGGTGCCGGGCTAATGCTGGTTCCGATTTATCTGGGACTTTGCCTGACCGCCGAACTGGACCAGGGTCATCAGGCAGCGACAACACTTATGGCCGGAAACATTACGCARGCCCTGTGGGTYTCGCTGGCWCACACACTTGCAATGACGATCGCCGGAGGTGTTCTTGCAACCGCTGTATATTTCTGGCTTGGTTTGAAATTTCTATCAAAAAGCTGGTTCAACCTTGATGCAGTCTGGGCCTCCAGCCTGGTGCTGGTCGGCGGCATCGGTGTTGCAACTGCGATGAACTAAACTATAAAAACCTGGCGTGCCAATAATTTGCCAGCAAAAACGAGCCCACTTTGACCCGCGTTGGTATTTTCCAGCGCGGGTTATTTTTGTTCGATGAAGTTGCAGTGTTAATTCAGGTGAAAGGCAAACCTCAACTATTTTGCAGTCGGTTTATTGATCATCAGGAGGGTATTGTTGGCGGGTATGAAACACCGCTTCAATGTCTATGTGATATTGATCTGCCAACGTATAGATTATGAGTTAAGGGTATTTGGGAATTGATACTTCCCGGGTTCCCTCTTCACGACCAGCACGACCAAGAAAAGGAAAGTTTTTAAGCTGGTAAGCAGTCGCAATAATAAAATCTACAACGCGTCGGGCGGCCACTGGATTCAGTGGTTTGATAAAGTCTCGAATTCTACTGATGTCGGATCGAGCAGCATCTGAAAATCTAACGTGCATCAAATCCAAATTCTGAGGCAACGTCGTCAAGATTAATGTAATTCATATTGCCGGACTTTTTCTTTAGCAACYGTTCTTGAATGCGTTTGCGTACCCATGCATCATGACCATCAACAACCGGTTGGCCGTTGTTGCGGGTCATTTCTTCAAGGGACAACTTGTCTTTTAAATCGCTCATGTAGCAAGTATAACATTTTGTAGTTGAAATAATACCCTAACGCCTAATTACCGGCACTAATATCGAGCAAATGGCATGCCCGCGCGCCACACAGCTCGCGGAAATGTCCCAGGGCCCCCATTACAGGCAATTCAGGAACGTATCAATTTCGGCGTCTGTGTTGAAAAAATTTGGACTTACCCGCAAAGATTCCTTGCGGTGGGAGATTTTTACTTTGGCCGCCTCAAGTTTTTCAAAAAGTGCCTGATTGGTTCCCTCGCCGCCTGTTGTGAATGCCACAATGGCCGAGCGTTCCTGCGGGGTATCAACAGGAGACAATATCCGATGCCTGGTGTCTTTCAGGCCCGCAATCAGGCGGTCCGTTAGATGCAGGTTGCGTGCAGCAATATTTTCGATACCAATTTCGGTCAGCAGTTGCAGCCCGGCGGCCCAACCGTGTAACAGCGTATAGGCGATGGTACCCGTTTCATAGCGGCGTGCGTCATCATGAAAGTTGAGCTCGGTAAAACTGTGTTCGGCGGCAAACATACCTGGTGATACAGGGGCAATCAGCGTCCGCGCGCGTTCATTGGTATACATGAACCCGGTACCCGCAAGGCCCATCAACCACTTGAAACCGCCACAAGCCAGAACATCAATRCCATCTTCAATGACGTTGATTTTGCTGGCACCCGCGCATTGCGTRCCATCCACAACCAACAGYGYGTCCCGGGCGTGTGCCAAATCAGCCAATRCGCGTAAATCGGCACGAAATCCSGTGTCAAATCGTACAGCCGTRACCGAAATAACGCGGGTGCRGCYATCAACTTGCGCGGCAACATCCTCAATCAGMACGCGGTTATCGGCATTGGGTTGAACGGTGCGTGTTGTCACACCCCGGCTTTGCAAATAGAACCAGGGGAACGTGTTGTTCCAATGTTCGTTTGCGGGCATCACTACGTTA
Source organism: Cohaesibacteraceae bacterium (assembly GCA_016764535.1). GTDB lineage: Bacteria > Pseudomonadota > Alphaproteobacteria > Rhizobiales > Cohaesibacteraceae > JAESRR01. Next base: position 2,287 of record JAESRR010000153.1, read on the forward strand.
TCGCCTTCCAGCCAGGATAACCCTGCGGCTACCGTACTGATTCCCGTGCCCGTGCTCGTCGTGACTGCATAATCCTTTGGTTTTCCACCTAGCAGGCCTGCCAGCAAATCCCGGATCGGTTCGCGCACTGAAGGGCGGGCATCAAGGTCAACCGATGCCATTTCCAGATAGCTATCCAGCGCGGCGCGACTGCGTGTGTTGAGGGGTGATTGCGCCGCGTTCATCAGATAGATTTGTGTGTCTGTTACTGGAAACAGCGCGCGGATTTGTTCAAAATTGCGCGCAAGGTCAAGTGCCGTATTGATCATTTCATAAGCCATTGGTGAGAGACTGATTTAACCCTGTGATCCAAACAGTATGCCACGATCTCATTTGTATTGGCTCTCCAGTTTCCAGGTCAGATTGGCTTTCACCATAGTCCACTCACTGGCAATAATAGAATATACAGCCGTGTCACGGATGGTTCCGTTTGCCATAATCATGTTTGAACGTAATACGCCGTCGAATTTTGCACCCAGTCGCTCAATGGCACGACGGCTTTGAATATTCACAAAATGGGTTCTGAACTCAACGCAAATGCAGTTCAGATTTTCAAAGGCATATTCCAGTAACAGTAACTTGCATTCGGTATTTATTGGCGTTCTTTGAACAGATTTCCGATACCATGTGGAGCCAATTTCAAGTCTTTTGTTCGCTGCATCAATGTTCATATAGGTCGTCATTCCAACAGCTTTGCCCGTCGGTTTATCGATAATGGTAAATGGCAGCATGGACGAAAGAGCAAGCCTTCGGTCAATCTCGGCCGCCATCCCTTCCCCATCCGGAACCGTTGTGTACCACAGCTTGTGCAAATCACCGTCTGCCGTTGCTTCTGCCAAATCATCATGGTGCTCTTGTGAAAGCGGTACAACGGACACAAAATTGCCATGGGCAGAAAACGGTGCTGGCCAAACGCTCATACGAACTCTCCAAAACTAATCCCGGCCCAATGGATGCCGGTTTTTGGTGTWGTAACTGCGATGAACTGGAAAGGAAACATCYGGCACACCAATAATATGNCAGACAAAAGAACATACTTTTAAATTGAGTTCGGGAGCATCTGACATGTTGATGTTATTACTGGAATYGCAAGGCGCCGGAATGGCTGRATGGTTTTACAGGAAAGAATAAAATGCGAGCGATTGTATACCGAAAGTATGGATCTCCCGATGTTCTCCATCTGGAAAACGTTGACAAACCTGTTCCTGAAGACAACGAAATTCTCATCAGAGTCCATGCTGCGGAGGCWACCAAATCAGACTGCGAAATGCGAAGTTTCAAWTTTGCRGTGAAATGGTTTTGGTTGCCGTTGCGAWTAATGTTTGGGKTATTTAGACCAAAGAAGACTATCCTGGGCGGATATTTTTCTGGCGAGGTCGAAGCAGTTGGCAAAGRTGTAACCGGGTTCAGCAAKGGTGATCAAATATTYGGCTCGGCTGGATTTAAGTTTGGTGCCTATGCTGAATACATGTGCCTGCCAGAAAATTCTACTATAGCGCCCAAGCCATCCAACATTWCTTTTGAAGAAGCYGCTGCGGTACCATTAGGGGCCCTGAATGCAATTCATTTCCTGAATAAGGCGAAGATTAAACCAGGGGATAGCATTTTGATCAATGGAGCGGGTGGAAGCATAGGCACTTTCGCAGTTCAGATAGCAAAGGCACAAGGTGCAATCGTGACTGCTGTCGACAGTAGTATCAAGGAAGAGATGCTGCGCCAAATTGGTGCTGATCACTTTATTGATTACAAAAAGCAAAATTTTGCAAAATCCGGCAAGACCCATGATGTTTTGTTCAGCATGGTGGCTGGAATTTCATYTTCYGAATGTTTATCWGTGCTCAAACCCGATGGCCGCCTTCTGCTGGCWAATCCTCGAATTGYCGACATGTTGAGATCTCTGATTACCAATAATTTTTCAACCAAAAATGTGGATTTCGCGTTTGCCGGTGAAACAAGGCAAGAGTTGCTTGAGCTTAAAACAATGATAGAGACCGGCATCATTCACCCCGTGGTCGACAGGGTRTATCCAATGGACCAGGCTGCAGAGGCTCACCGCACAGTRGAATCTGAACAAAGGCTGGGAACCATCGTGATTGCCATGAGTAATTCCTGAAGCGGGSGGRNNNAANTCTGAAAAGACTGCCCGGCCGTACGTTACAAGCGCTTTGTCGTATGAATAAATGGCGGGACCTGGCTACGAACCGCTGAAATAATTACTGACGGGGCCGGGACCAGATAACCCTCCTGATGTTTGATGCCAGCAGACTTTGTGCGCGATGCCAAATCCGCGCGAATGGCATCGCGTTGYGCTTTGGGTTGCCCTCCCAGAAGTGACGCAGCGCGCACTGCACCCTTGTCAAAAGCATCAAACAAACTATCCGGGGTTTGCACCCAAAGCTCGSTTGCGACATTGGATAAYSCRRYNATCGMSMRRGCYRKNNTKGGKAACCATGGGTATGGCGATGGCGCTGTCTACGAGCAGATGTGCGTCCGGTCCAGGCGGCAGAATAACCGAAGGATCGCCCAGACGCCCGACCGCATCGAAAAGCCAGCCAAATGCGCCATCAGAACCCTTGCCCCGCCAGATCGAAAAGGCAATTCTCCCGCCTGGCTTGAGAACTCTGGCTGCTTCCGCCAAACCAGTTTCAGTATCCGGAAAGTGTGGTACACCAAATCCGATTGTCACCGCATCAAAGCTGTGATCGGTGAAGTCCATCGCCATTGCATCKCCCTGAACGAACAGAGCTTTGGGGGCCGCWGCCCGGGCAAGTGAAATCATGCCTGAAGAGAAGTCGAGGCCGGTGACCGAAGCTCCACGCGCTAGGAGTTCTACCGCAACCACACCATGTCCGGTACACAGATCAAGAACCTTCATCCCGGGCTTCGCRTCAATCCCATCCGAGAGCTTTTCTGCAACCACACGCGTGGCATACCCGAATCCATGGGCATAGCTTTTGGCTATATCCGGGTCGCCCCAGCCCTCTCGCTCCATCTTTTCGAATTCACTTGTATTAGTCATGCGCCACTCCGATCAACATTCCTTCAGCAAGCTTTTGGGGAATGGTAACACGACAATAAAACTTCCGGTAGATTTGTGGGGCTGGCTGTTTTGTAGCTGGTTAATCCCGTTTTGTATTTGTATCCGTCCACCGAACCACCAGCAAATCAAAACCAACTTCGCGAAAGAAGTTTTTTGTTTCCGCGCGCTGAAGATTTTGGCTTCACCACTACTGTCTTGCGACGCAATTTTCATACCCCCCTCAAAGGGCGACATATTTCGCGGTGGAGGATCTGATCTATATCGGCAATGCRAAAATTTACGCAAACTCCTACATTGAATTTAGTTCGCTTTCGCCWGGCGGTTCCCAAATCGTTTCGATGTAATCAAACATGCTGCGRGTGATTTTCATTTGAAAGGTATCRCCGGGGTTTTGATTGCGATGTTGAACACGCTCCCAGCGCAATGCAGCATCAACGTCGAGGACGTGCAGTTTGACAGAAAGCCTGGATGATCTTGCGAGAGAAAAATATCTCTGGCGGTGTTCCAGCCTCTGAAACCCAAAATCCAGAATTGACGGTATGCCCAGTTTCCCCAGTTGAATGGCCATTGCCCACATCTGGTTTTCACATCGTGAAACACGTGGGAATATCCATGCCGGTTCCAGATCATCGGGTGCATCCTCGCCGAACAGGGAAACCATCCACTCATCGATAGAGAAATGAATCCCATGCAGGTCATCAGCCAATTCGCGCGCAAATGTAGTTTTACCTGCACCCGTGGAGCCACAAACAAGGTGGATTAGCCTGGTTTCACTATCATGCATCAATCTGGTTCTCCATGCTAAATATTCGGGGATCCTGATTGTAGCCGCACCATGCAACCAGTTCCTTAAAAACCCGATTCAGCAAGGGTTTCGAAGGTGTTTTGGCATAACCAAAATTCGTATGTAGAGAAACGCGCGTAATCCAGTCGGATTGAGAAGGAGCGCCAAAGGTTTTTTGTATTCGGTGATGACAGGCCATTGTTCCGCATATTCCCCGGCGCAAGAAAATTGCCCTGGCGCCGGGGATTACGTTATTCAGCGAGCGTCATGATTTCATTGAGTGGTTTTTTCATTTTGGCAACACTGGGAACACTGGCGTCTTTGCGCGGGTGTCCGACAGCAATAATCATGATCGGTTTTTCATGAGCCGGGCGTCCCAGCATTGCAGTCAGGAACTTCATCGGGTTGGGCGTGTGCGTTAATGATACCAGTCCGGCGTGGTGCAAGGCCGCCAACAGGAACCCGCAGGCGATACCCGTGCTTTCAGGCACATAGTAATTTTTGAACCGGTCACCATCTTCAAAGTAACCCCACTTTTGCGAAAATACGACGATCAACCAGGGTGCTTCTTCCAGATGAGGTTTGTGGTCGTTCGTGCCAATTGGTTCAAGCGCCTTCAGCCATTCATCACCTGCACCGCCTTCATAGAACTTACGCTCTTCCTCTTCGGAAGCTTCACGTACCCGCTTTTTGAACGCAGGGTCCGAGATAGCGACAAAATGCCATGGCTGATGATTGGCACCCGAAGGTGCTGTTCCTGCTGTGCGAATGCATTCCTCGATCACTTCACGCGCAACGGGACGTTCGGAATATTCCCGCACCGTATGGCGACGTTTCATTTTTTCATAAAATGCCTTCGACTCCGACAGCATTTCCCCGTCGCTCAAATCGCTACGATCAGGCAGGTCCAGGGCTTTATATTCTACGTGTTCGCGTGCAAACATCCGGTGTGTATCCTTTAATCTCTAATTCTGCGTTTTGTGGCTTTTCCAGATGTGCGTGGCGAGGAAAAATCAGCCTCGGCTTCCAGAGTGCCGGCAGGGTTGGGCGTGCCYGTGGTRAAGGCTTCATCCCATTTACCCAGTTTTTCCTGGCGATCACCCCAGCTTTCCAGAGATTCCTCGTCGCGATACATCGCAAACGGGCGCAAAGTRCTTTCGTARAAATCRACCTGATCGTGGGTACGATATTGCGCTGCCTGAAATCCATTCCAGTGCAATGATTGTGACAGCGGTCGACGATAGCGACGGTTCTGGGTGGCTGCCGGATATCCGATCGGAACGGTACCAAAGGCCTTCATCCATTCCGGGTATCCCAAAATTTCGGACAGTTCCCTGTTGGTGATCTCCTCACCGCCGCCAGACAACCAGGCACTTGTCAAGTCTTCGGCCKMYMCMCMYASCYGKRTSTTCWRMMKKGMWKYMYMAATCGAGTTTAGATAAATGACTTCATTGTTTTCCAGATATTCCTTCTCCCASCCTTCTGTGGTGGGTTGAGGGAAACACACTTTCCATCGGGGATCACCCAAAACAATGATAATCGCAACAGTGTTGGCGAGGTAGGTTTTCTTTACYGCGGGGAARCCTTTGGCGTGATCCACCAGCCGCTGGGCCTGACGCAARAAGACATCCATAACCTTGTCGCGCAATTCAGGTTCATCGACGACAATGAAATCGAAACTTTGCACGTTGGCTCCCGAAGGTGCCCAACGTCCGCAATCCACAATTCTTTCCAGCACTTTRCGATCCACCGATCTGCCCGGTTCGAATTTGCGCACGCTCCTGCGCTTGCGAATGACATCCTGGAACAATGGGTCCGACATGGAATACCTCCTGTGTTTGGTAAACCTAATCACAAACAATCCRAYATTGCGTTCCTCATCAATGAGGATTGTTGAAAGCCTGCGGACGGTTTTCTTTAGGCCAACCGGAAAACAGCAGGACACGATATGGACCAGGTCACGACAGACATCAGCGCGCCCAAAGGATTYGCGGCATTGCAGGTAAGYGAAGTCAATCATTACACYGACAAGCTGTTTTCCTTCAAAACAGAGCGTCCCGCATCGTTTCGTTTCCGCTCTGGCGARTTCGTCATGCTCGGGCTGCAAATCGGCGGCAAACCCCTGGTGCGAGCCTATTCWATCGCGTCACCCAATTGGGAAGARCATCTGGAATTYTATTCGATCAAAGTGCCTGACGGRCCACTSACCTCGCATYTGCAAAATATCAATGTCGGGGATCACATCCTSWTACGGCCCAAACCTGTGGGYACSCTGGTTTTTGATGCGCTGCTGCCCGGCAAACGGYTGTTYCTGTTTTCMACGGGGACCGGCATTGCGCCATTTGCCAGTGTTATTCGTGACCCCGAAGTTTATGAGAAATTCGACAATATATATTTGCTGCATACTTGCCGCGAYACCGAAGAACTGATGTATGGCCGTGATCTGGTGCAGTCGGTTCTGACACATGAGTATCTGGGTGAACTTGCGGAAGATAAATTGCACTACATACCCGCAACAACACGCAGTCAATCCGGGAATATGGGCCGAATTAATACCTGGATCGAAGATGGGCGGCTGGCAGAAYGCACCGGTGGAGCTTTGACACCACAAACGGACCGTGTGATGATCTGTGGGTCAATGGCGATGCTGGAGACGCTSAGGGAATGTTGCGAAMAGTTGGGGTTTGATGAGGGATCGAACTCCAGRCCCGGGCAATTCGTGATCGAAAAGGCMTTYGTGGAATAGAGANTCGCCGGAGCCAGTCGGGAGACATATGAAGCAGCRSAAGCTAACGAAACCCTGGCCCGAAATTTCTCTGAGCCTTGATTTGATAATCAAATTGACCGAGGCAATCGGMACACCGGGCTTCATCCTGACAAYTATGAAAATTGCGAATGAMGTTTGTGGTGCAGATTTTGTGTCCGTTTATTGCCAGGGTGACCGGGATGTTCCGCTTTTGATTGGCACCACTTGCCGATTGGGACAAATGCGAGCGGACCGTGCTGCCAAAGGTTACAAACGGCATATGGASGAAGACGGCAACAGCAAAATATTGTCCGGGGAATTTGGTGATGGAGATTTTCTGACAGCACAGACAGCGGAAGACATCTCATCATTCACCTATCGCCGGGATTGCTACGATTTGCCGGGAATATCCGGCCGTATWTCCTGGGTGCGGCGGAGCCCKGCCTATGGAATATGTGTCAGTCTGTATTCCAGTGAAGAAAGTGGCTCGTTTGATGACGAAACCCATAAYAATGTGTCTGCCTTGCTTGGGCTGTTGCTTGTAGCGACTGAACGTCATGTCGCATTTTCACTAAAGGGCCAGGTGTGGATGGAACAGGATGTGCAAACCCGSCTGGCGCTGACATATCCMGAYCTKACGCCCCGCGAACGAGAGGTTGCGGCAATGGCAATCAAGGGTCGCACTGCACARGARACAGCGGAGCTGCTTGGCCTGTCTGCAACTACAATCATTACCCATCGAAAAAAAGCCTACAAACGCATGAATGTGGCGTCCCTGCGCCAATTGATAAGCACATACTGATCCCGGGCTTTTCTCCGCCARTCCTGAAAATTTCCTCTGSGGTTCCGGGTAGAACTTGCCATAATTGCCAATAGTATATTACAGGGTTTCCAGGTTTTTATCTTCGAGCAGGCCTGCAGACTTGCATGTGAGAAGCGAACTGCATCGTGGTTTGTGGATATGGAAAATAAGAGTGGAGTATACAATGAAGGTTTTTCTGAAAGTGGTGCTGGCAGTTCTGGTKTTCCTGGCTATCTCGTCAGGTATTACCAAGATCATGCTGATGGAACAGGACACGGAGTTTTTTGGACGTTACGGATTTACAAACCCGTTGCTCATCGCATTTGGCATTTCCCAGCTTGCCGGAGGCTGCCTGTTAATCTTTTATCGAACGCATTTGATTGGCGCGAGCCTGATCGCWRTTACCTTTTTGATTTCKGCTGGTCTRCTGGYCATGGATGGAAATTTTGTCTTTACGCTCATCACATTCGTGACACTGTTTATGCTGGGGTTATTGGTAAGGGATAACTTAAATGGCAGACGGCGTGTCGCAGATTGAAAATGGCAGCCTTGAATTTGATTATGGACCTAATAGATTTTCGAGATTGTAAATTTGTGGCATGTTCCAATTCGCACAATCAATTCCAAATAGCAGGAAACGTGTGAGTTATCGTTGGTGTGGTCTGCGATTACGTTTACTGCTGGCTGCAAGACGGACAAAACACGCCGGAAGCGCCAGCCGTTTTTACGTGAGCGCAGGGGAAAATGGCCCATGCACCAACGACTTCACTTGCGCTTTTGCGAAGACGCTTTTGCAATCATCGTGGCAAATGCCTGAGCCGCAGGTGACAGAAGGCGATCCGAGCGTTGAAGCAACCCGATGTGTCGCAACACAGTGGGTTCAGACAGGCTCTTGCTCACAATGTTACCCCGGTAAATCTCGTGCTGAGCGGTTGAAGGCAAAATAGTAACGCCCAGCCCCGCTTCAACCATACCTATCCCCGATGCCATCGAACTGACTTCGAATTCCACGGAGAGCGAAATATCAAATTTCTCGCAAGTTTTTTCAATAAGTTCACGAACACTGGTTTTTTGACGCATGGCAATAAAAGGTTCACCGGGTAGATCTCGCCAAAATACGTTCTSCCGATCAGCAAAAGGATGTTCCCGGTGACACAACAATACAAAATTGTCGTCAAACAGCGGTGAAAAACGTAAACTCTCATATTTGTATGCTTCAACGCCGATGCCGATTTCGCATCGCGTTTCTGCAACGGCATTTACAAGATCTCCGCCCATGTATTCTGTAATGTCCAGTTCGATTTTCGGGTGTTGCATTAAGAACGCATGCGCAACCCCGGGGATAAAATTTGAGCAAAGTGAGGGTAAAGCGCCAATTCGAATACGACCACGCATGAGCGCAGCGATATCTTTTAATGAATCAATCGAATTGGTAACATCCTGAACAATCTGTTCAGCGCGCGGCAGGAACAGGTGCCCTGCCTCTGTCAAAGTTACCGTGCGGGTGGTTCGATCAAAGAGCTTCAATCCGAGTTCATCTTCGAACTGCATAATCAGGAGACTGAGTGCTGGTTGRGATAACCCCATGGCTTCCCCGGCACGTGTAAAATTTCTTGCTGTTGCAACGTGTAAAAACGCAGATATTTGTCGAAGCCTGTCAGACATAAACACCACCCGGTTTTGGTTTACACAACAGCACCTGTAGCATTTTTAGTGGACCTGTTTCCCGATTTAAATTCCCCGGTGCTCGCGTACAAAAAATTCAATACTATCCTGAACTGCTAAAAACAATTGCTTGCGTTGCRCATCAAAATTACAGGATTTTTTTACGTTTTCTTCGTCCATATAATTTCCCCGGTTTATTTCGATCATGATGGCGTGACACCCTGCAGCAGGGTTACCGTGCGACCTGATCAGGTCACCACCCGCGAAAAATCCGTTCAAACCAACGGTTGTATCACTTTCTTTGAAACAGGATTCCAGCCTGGTTGAAAACTTTCTGTCCGCACTTTTGCCATTCATATCACCAATATAATAATCGGGGCGTTTTACAGGTTCTTTTTCAACGGCAATTGAGCCATCATTCGACATGGAATGAAAATYCAGATAAAGCACGTGGCCAAATTTGGCTATCTTGCGGGCGATAACTTCCCTGAGGCCATCCCGATAAGGCCGGTAGTAGTTTGTGACACGATCCAGCGCTTCCTGTACCGGCAATTTGCGATTGTAGATTGGTGTGTCCCCGCCAATAGTYTCCCAGAAAAGCCCAAGTCCGCGTTGAACTGAAAGGCCGATCCCCTGCTCCCATTCCGGCGTTTTAAAATCCCCCGGAGGTACATGGGGCCAGTCCCCTGTAAACATCGAGGTGTTGGCATGCCACAGTGATCGATTTACATCTACATAGGACCTTGGAAAATGAGCATGTACAAATGTTGCACCCAGCTCCGGTGCAAAATCCACCAATTGATCAACAAAGGCATCTTCCGCCCGTCTTAATCGAAGAAACGGCGCAATCGAGTTGAAGTCTCCGGGATATAATCGGCCACTATGAGGGCTGTCGATGACAATCGGGAGTTCATTTGCCTTTTCCGGCTCCACGATTGAGACCGGACCAGGTAAATTTTCAAACGGGCGAATGTTGGTCATTGGCAAACTCCTTGATCAGGAAAAGGTCGAACGGTCTTTCGCCAGTAAATTAGCAGCGTAACAAACATCACAGTTGCAATTATAGTTGCGTAAACACTGTTGATTGCGGCAAACGCTGCCAAAAGCAGACAGGCGACAATATTCATTAATCTGTTTTCAAAAATTCGCGCGCCTCCGAGAAGCCATGAGACCGAAACTGTCAATAATATGCATTTAAAAAACGCATACGCTATCTCGAGACCAGAACCCTGAGCCAACATTGCCGGGTAATAAAGGAACATCAATGGCAGGAAATATTTGATCGCACCCAGTCGCAATGATTCAAYAGCAACCCCGATCCAGCTTGTTTTGGCTATCCCGGCTGCAATGAATACGGCGACACATACGGGTGGGGTAATTGCGGAAAGCGCCGCGTAATAAAGAACAAACAGATGGGCTGTCAATCCTGAGGCCCCCGCAGCTTCAAGCGGGGCAACCATCATTGATGCGACAAGCACATAGGCGGCAATTGTTGGTAATCCCATTCCCATGATCAATCCAACACCTCCGGTAACAATGCCAACGACAAGAAGGTTTTGACCAACTATCTGGGTAATGAGAGAAGATATAGTCCCGGCAAGACCGGTCAGGTTAATCACGCTCACGAGAATTCCGGCACCGGCAATCAGCACGCCTACCATGACCATTCCCGCCCCGCCATTGACAAAACCTGCCCAAAGATTTTTTCCAGTTTCAACAGCCGAGCTTCGGTCGCGAATGCGTGCAACACAATAGGATCCCACCATGCCGACCGTGCCAAGAAACACACAAAAAACCAGGGAGTTTCCGCGAACAATACCAAATACAATTCCCCCAACCGCAAATATCAGCGGAACAATGCGACGCCAGCTGAATGTATCTTTCCAGTTTGGCATCTCCCCGGCCGAGACCCTGCCCAAACCTGTATTGATCGCGAGAACGTGGATGGTTGAGTAAATTCCAAGATAAAACAGAAATGCTGGAATGATTGCCGCCGTGGCGATGGTCCAGTAACTGATGTTCAGATATTCAGCCATGATGAAAGCGGTTGCTCCCAGAATTGGCGGTGCGAGCTGTCCACCTGTCGAGGCAACAGCTTCAACAGCCGCCGCGAGCCTGGGAGGGTAATCGAGACGCTTCATCATCGGAATTGTTATATTGCCGGTGGTTGCAACATTTGCGACCGAGCTTCCTGCCAGCATACCAAACAGGCCCGARGCTATGGTTGCGACTTTGGCTGCACCACCAGGACTTGCACCGCCCAGACGCGTTGCAATATCAACAAAAGTTTGCCCCGTACCTGTTGAAAGCAGCAAGCTGCCGAACATGATAAATGCAGCGATTGTGGTTGAGGTAATACCCAGCAAACCACCCCATATTCCCTGTTCGCCGAGATACATGACTTCGCTCAAATATTGAAGGCCAAAGCCGCGATGCCCGAAAAGGCCATTAAGTTCCTGGCCAAAGAGCGCATAGATAATTCCAACAGCAACAAGTGAAGTAAAGATTATACCGACAGCCCGTCGACAAAGTTCCAGAATGATCAGAACCAGCGTGCTGGCCAAAGCCATATCGATTGTTGCTGCCTCGGGCAGTTCAGTCATTATGAAGTCCTGGTTCCACCCGATATTGGCACAGGCCACAATTGCGATCAGGGCCAGGATTACGTCAACCACCCTGCCGACAAAAATCCATTTTGAATTTGAAAATAACGGGTATGAAATGAAAGCCAGTGAAATCAGGATCGCCAGAAAAACCGAACGGTGCAACAGCAGGACCATGGGCCCGGTTGCCATCGTGAATAATACAAAGCAGCTCAGCACCACTGTAAGTGCCATCGTCATTGAATTGCGCATCAGTGTCTYCTCCTGGCGAACAGGTGGTTGCGTGCGATGAGCTCGCACGCAACGATATTTTGGTTTAACGATCTTCGTCTGCAATTAAATGATCAGGCACTTCCAGCCCGAGCTCACGCAGATATCTGATTGTTCCAGGATGTAGCGGCGAAGTAGACATTTCGATTGTGGCCCTGGCAAAATTGATTGCCCCGGTCGCTTTCATGGCGTCTGTCTGGGGTTGACGGTTTTCCAGTACGGCTTTGGTAATCCGGTAACCCATTTCCTCACTGAGTTCAGCCGATGCAGCAGTCGCCAGCGCAAATGCCCAGGTCTTATAGGCCGGAGATCCCTTGATGATATCCGCAGGCATATCAACAACAGTTAGCTGTGGGTGGTGTTTGCGAATTTTTGCCGCCTGTTCATCCGAAATTGACAAAGGCAACATTTTACCAAAGGTGTAGAGATCAATCTGGGTCGAGCTGAATGCTTCGCCCATGCTCGAACTTACCATTCCAACAATCTGGCCATCTTTGGTCGCATTGATTAAATCTGTTCCGCCACCCTTGAAATAATCGGGTTTGATATCGAATGTTTTAAGAACCGCTGCCATGGTGGCTTCAGTTGACGATCCCCGTGAACCACCGCCGAATTTTCGACCGGCAAGGTCGCCAAAGTCTTTRACCCCGCTGTCGACACGGGCAAGTGTTGTTTGGGGTGCAACAAAATATACCCAGAGCACTTTTGATTTGACAGGATTGCCCTTGAACTTTCCCAGCCCGTTATAGGCATCGCTCAGCGCATTTGTCGTAACCAGGCCCATATCAAGCTGGCCTCGTTTGATGCGTTTCAAATTATCTATTGTGGCACCGGTTTCGACAACTTTTGCAGTCACCCCATCGATTTTACTGTTGATGATGTTGGCAACCGATACGAAATATCCGTAAAACGCCGATGTGGCAGAYGTGGYRCCAATCGCAAGTCGTTCTTCTGCTGTTGCCATGAGCGGTGCGCTGAGCACCATAAAAAACAGCACYATTATTTTGATAAAACGTGAGTTCATAATTTTTCTCCCTTGAATAGACGGGCTTCAACCTGGCTCTGGATTGCCTTGCCCAACATCCTGGCAATCCGGGTGTATATTTGAGACGGAGAACCTCCCCCAATCCCTTTCCAGGATTTTATATATTTGATTTTGGAATTGAAATTTGTTTGCAGCATTAACTCATTTGAAAACTGGATTAATACTCAAAACTCCATCCATGGAAAAYCGGCATTCCTGACAGCAATGCGCCTTTTCAGAAGTTTGTTGTTTTATCAGGAACCGGGTGCGGTTTTTGCCAACCCGTTAAGTCGGGGTGGTGGCAAGTCCTGACATTCGTTAACCCCGGTCACCYKGRRRSRAKWYCWYAYSMGTTTTAGCGTGCCTTCAGTCGGGTGATCATAATCGAAGAAAAAACCGGTTTCCTGCAAATGCGGATCGCACAACAGGTCTTCCAGCGAATTCACCCGTGAACACGGAATGTCCAGTGCCTCCAGTTCACGCAACCAGTATTCGCTTGACTCTTCGCACAGGGCTTCAGAAATAATTTGATATAGCTGGTCAATATTAGCGCTGCGTGAGCCGGTGTCCTGCACCCAATCMGCTGTTGCAATATCTTCCCTGCCCACAAAATTTAAAAAATTCTCCCAGTGCCGGGCGTTGTAGGGAATTACGCTGATATAGTTGTCGCTGGTTTTAAAAGGTTTTCGGTGTGGAGATAACAAACGTTCATAACCTAATGAACCCATCGGAGGCACGAAGGAACAACCGGCCAGCTGTTCAGCCATCATAAAAGAAACAAGGCTTTCAAACATCGGCACCTCAACACAACAACCCGATCCGGTCCGCGCTTGCGCAGCAATTCCTGAAGTTATGGCAATTGCCAGATGGAGACCTGCAACCTTGTCGCAAAGAATGGTTGGCAGAAAACGGGGTTCACCTTTGTCATTGGCATTGAGATGCGCCAGCCCGGATTCCGCCTGAATGATATCATCATAGGCCGGTCGATCCCCGTATGGCCCATCAGATGAAAAACCCGGTGCGGCGCAATAAACGATATCGGGATTTATTAGCCGGACAGTTTCATAATCCAGAGCCAGCTTATCTGCTGCCTGACGACGCATATTGTGCACAAATACATCTGCCCCCTTAATTAAATTCGTCATTTGAGAGCGACCTGAATCCGACTTGAGATCAAGTGCGAGAGATTTCTTGTTTCGGTTCAGGTTGAGAAATCCAGCACCCATATCATGGGTGCGGCCAGGTTTCACATATCTAAAGAGATCTCCCTGCGGAGGCTCGATCTTTATAACTTCGGCACCGAAATCACCCAGAAACTGGGTTGCATATGGCCCCAGAACTACTGTCGTTAAATCAATTATGCGTACGCCATCCAGCAATTTGTACATTCAGCAATCTTCTCCTTCGCTAGCCCGGTGTCAGGTCCGTGGAAGGTGAATTTTTAGCCTGTTCCCGCCAAAAAGATTAATTGAAGATTGAAATAACTTGATAATGTCGAAATCTCGAACCGTCTTGCTAACTACCGGTTTGGAGCACATCGCGATGCGTCTTGTGTTCAATCAAACGGATTATAAATTGTTCAGCCGTTGATAAACCGCTGGAATTGATTTCTGTTGTATATCCAAGTGAGTGCAGCATTTCGATGACATCGCTTGTGGCGACGTTGCCCTTCGCTCCTGGAGCAAAAGGACACCCGCCCAACCCTGCAATAGCTGCATCRAATACACYCAAACCATACTCCAGACTTACGCGAATGTTTTCAAGTCCCCGACCGTTGGTATCGTGAAAATGACCCGCCAGTTTGTGTGCGGGCGCAACTTCCAAAGAAGCTTCCAGCATCGCCGAGATGGTTTCAGGCGTTCCCGTTCCAATTGTGTCTCCAAGTGACACTTCGTAACACCCCAGCGACAGGAGCCGCTCTACAATTCCTGCAACAGCGACGACGCTCACGTCACCTTCATAGGGGCAACCGGCAATGCATGAAACATAACCACGAACCGGCATGTTTTCTGCCCGCGCGGCATCCATTATTGGCACCATGCGTTGCAGGCTTTCAGCAATGCTGCAATTGGTATTCTTCTGACTGAAAGTTTCGGTAGCCGAAACGAACACCGCGACTTCGTCTGCTCCAGCCGATTTTGCCCGCTCAAAACCTTTCAAATTAGGGGTCAGCGCTGAATAGGACACTGCAGGAAAACGGGTAATGCCGGACATAACATCCCTGGCATCTGCCATTTGTGGAACCCGTTCCGGATTAACAAAACTGGTCACCTCAATATTTTTAAACCCGCATCTGGAAAGGAGGTTCACAAACTGTATTTTGTCTTTCCGGGAAATCGGACCGGTTTGGTTCTGCAGACCATCACGTGGCCCGACTTCAAAAATTCTTATGAAATCTGGATCCATACTGCGTAAATCCCATATTGAATTATCGTTTGCCGAAAAAAAGATCAGGCAATTTTTCCATCTGGCTTTGACCATACGAACGCCATGCGGGAACCTGTAATCCATATCGCGAAGTAAAAGGAAATCTGTTTTGATTATATGTTCATAGRAATATCTGCTAAATCGAATTTCCAAAGGGTCGGGGAGAAAGAGAATGACGGATTTATCCGGGCAGGATCAAAAGCTCTTAAGTGATATTCGGGCGTGCACCATTTGTCCGAACCTGCCACTCGGTCCTCGTCCACTGGTACAATTTCATCCAAATGCAAAACTGCTGATTGYRGGTCAGGCACCAGGTAGAAAGACCCATATAAAAGGMATYCCRTTTGATGACCCCTCTGGTGATCGCCTGCGCTYGTGGCTTGGTATCACYCGTGAGACWTTCTATRATYCTCAAAAAATAGCWATTCTACCCATGGGTTTTTGCTATCCAGGAACYKKVKCCGGAGGGGATTTGCCACCGCGAGCCGAATGCGCAGCTGCSTGGCGYCAGCCWGTTCTGRACCGCCTGAACTCGATCGAACTGACTTTAATTATAGGRCGATACGCTCTGGACTGGCACCTCAAACARTGCACCAAACTTTCGGTCACCCARATCGTGAAAAACTGGCGRGAATACTGGCCTTCWAAACTTGTCCTGCCWCATCCSAGCCCGCGAAATAACAGATGGCTCAARCAGAAYYCCTGGTTTGAAACGGACATYATCCCCGAATTGCAGGATAGAGCCAGGCTGYTGTTTTAAMMGKCCCCSMWTRCTTATCGACCTGCAAACCAGGGTCTGCAATTGCCCGGTTGTTTCTGTTCAGTCAGTAATTTCTACCCGATAACCCGCCCTTGGAAAGTGAACACAGATGTTTCCCAGATCTTGTTCCTGTCTGCAAATAGCAATCGTATCGCAGTTGGCGGCTACAACTTCTCCCGCGACCGGCTGTTCACCACCATCAAGATCGGGAGAAATCGAAACGCGCATACCTGGCTTGAGGCCCTGAGGGTCAAGCTTGTCTGTGGCCTGCATTGTGATCGGGGTGTTTTCCCTCGCTTGCATAATTGCCTCTTCCGGTGACATTTCGGCCATGGTGCCATGCCCGATTTTGGCTACTTGTCCCTCCCAACGCTCGAGGTGTTCAAACTCGGACAGGAATGCAGGCCCCCTGTCCCAACGTCCGCGAAGAAACCAGATCAGATGGTAGAATTGAGCATCAATTGCCGCGGGGTCTTCACCAAGCAGGAATTTACGATTGTCCGACAGTTGATCATTTGCCCAATGCAATGGTGCGCGGATCTGTGAAGCGAGATGAGGCAGCGCGGCATTGGCGGCCTTTAGCCCGTCTGCCCAATCAGGGCCAAAATAAAGACGGCCACGATCTTCTGCAAAATCGCCGGGAAGCCCCTCCCCGGCGGAGCCGAGAACGATCTTGACGGTCAGGTCAAAAAGGGCACCATCCGTCCACCTGCTCAGGCACCACATCAGGCCCGCGTCGGATGTTGGGAAGAACGTTGGTAACGGGTGCCGCCGCTCCAGTTCACGGAGGATACATAGTGTATCGCAATAAATGTCGGCCCCGATTTGCATGACCGGTGTCCGCCTGTAACCCCCGGTCAATTTCGTGAGCATGGGTTTTGGAGCCAGTCGCGGTATCTCGACAGAGCGCCACGACAACCCCTTGATTCCAAATCCGATCCGCGCTTTTTCGGCGACAGGTGACTGGGGATAATTGTGCAGAATAATTTCCAGGGCATTGTCAGTCATTCGGGGAATTTTCTCCAGATGCAGGCAAGGTGTTCAATGCATTGCATACAGGTTTGTCTCAGGTTGAACCACTATAATAGTCAATGCTGTCCAAAACTGTATAATTGACTGGCACAACCGCCATTGAGTTTCTCATAATCACATGTTTCATCCAGGTCTGGTGAACCGACGATACTGGCCTTGTCCGGGTGTCTTTTGGCACGTATTATCAAGCCATGATTGACTGTATAATTTTTGATCTCGACGGCACGCTTGTTGACAGTGAACCACTCTGCAACCAGGCATTTTTAAACCTGCTGCCCGAAATATCACTATCGGTTGACGATTTGCTTGTCCGTTTTCGGGGCCGAAAACTTGCTGATATTTTCTGTGAAATTGAAGCTATGACCGGCCGTGCTCTGCCGAACAACTTTGAGGCTGCATATCGCGAACAGGTCGAGATACTTTTCAAGTCATCTCTCAGAGCATTTCCAGATGTACATGACGTGCTAAAGACCATTGACATAAAAGTATGTATTGCATCCAGCGGACCGCCGGGGAAAATTAAATCCGCACTTGAGAAAACGAGTCTGGATCGTATTTTTGCCGGACGTACCTTCAGTTCATATGATATTGGAAAATGGAAACCTGATCCCGGCTTGTTTCTACATGCAGCTGCGCAAATGGGTACTTCTCCGGAATTCTGCCTCGTCGTTGAAGATAGTCCCGTCGGTATCGCAGCAGCAAAATCGGCTGGCATGATGCCCCTTCAGTTTTGCGATAAAACATCTGCAATGGACGGTGTAGAGAGTTTTGATGCATATAGTGAGTTTGCGCAAAAACTGTCCTGGCTGTCGAAATGCCAGTTACAAAAAAGCAATCATTGCCCGGCAAAGCTGATTTGAGAACCGATGATCCTGCTTATCTCTTCACCGGTGTTCACAGCGCAATAGATGGAACCAGGTGGGCGGATTGTATCATCAACACTGCGGCGCACCCAGTTTCGATCTTCCATGGACCTCAACGACTGCGACAACGCACGATCTGTGATGGTGATCAGGCTTCTTCCAATCTCATTGAAATGGCGCGGTGTGTGAAGTGACGTAAGGATCGGTAAAGTCCACGAGCGTCGAAGCAGTTTTTGATCCTGATCACCGGAAACACCCTGGATCTGGTGCGCCATTGCTGCTGCACTCTTTCCGGGTTGTGTAAGACGAAATTCCGGTCGCAGGGGATGTCCATGGCCGGGATTCCGTTCAAGCAGTCCGATCCTGATGAGATGATCCATACTTTGGGCAAAGGCAGTGCGACTGGCACCGGTTGCCGTGAGCAGTGTCGCCTGACGTCCCGGGACGCCTGCATGCAGGTTCGACAATATGGGAAGCGCCCAGGCCCTTGAAGTGATGTTGACAAATGTTTTTATGTCCATAATGTAAAGTTAGTATATTTTAAATCAAAAGGGAAGACCATGTCGCTCATTTCACTGGAAGAAACCATTACTATTGCCCTGTCCGTTAAAGACCGTCATGCGAGCGCCAAATGGTATGAAAATATGCTTGGGTTTGAGACAATCTATCACGCAGATGAAGCAGGCTGGTCGGAACTTCAGACCAAAACTATCGGTGTCACTCTTGGGCTTGGCGAACATACCAAACCCGCACCTGGCAATTGTGTGCCGGTCTTTGGTATAGCTGACCTCGATGCCGCCCGATCCAAACTGGAGCAGGCAAAGGTGAAATTTGATGGTGAAACCGATGTGATCGAAGGTATGGTCAAGACCGCAACTTTTTACGATCCCGATGGCAACGCTCTCATGCTCGCTGAAGATTTGACCAAAGGGTGATGACATCGCGTACATCACTCAAAGCGCACCATCCGGGTGACTTCATCCTGAATACCAGTTTAAATAAAAGTTGGCCAGTTATCAGAGCCGGATTGCTCCTTCCGGGTAAGCGCCCGGATGGGCACTCACCAAAAAGGTAGTTACAGGGTAGCAGTTCGTCAATGCGATTGATCTTGTGATCAGCAATTGGCCTCGGCATATCGGTGAGCCAGGTCGTTTCAATCAGGTGATGGCAGTGGCCATCGCTTTGCCTCCACGACGAGATCGGTAAACATCCAATTCTTGCAACCGAAGTGACGGGGCGCAGTGAAAGACTGCTTTGCAGTCTCGCGGATAGTGTAAAATCGGGGGTATAGCGGGCATGGAAACAGACCAGCACCGAATGGGCCCACTCCGAGTTGCGGTGTTTTTGAGTCCAGGTGCAAGGACCAGAATTTCATTTGTTTACGGTTGAACTCCGGACATTTTACACCATTACCAGGGGTGTTAAATCTCCCCAAGACGTATGTCAGCTTTGCGCTGGACAAACCCGCTGTTAGTCTGGTCCATTTTGGGGAACGGTCTTGTGGACCCATGATTTTTCGTAACCTGGCAGAAAATTGCACGTAGTCCGAAATTGAAGACATTTCGTCTAAATAAAGCGAAGCAAGCCAATTGTCTTCGGCGACGATCACGGTTCCTGGGCAAGCCAATCATAAAGAGATTTTGCCGCATCATCCCGGCTGAATTTAACATTTTACAAGAGAAGTGTTAAATCACGAAACGCAAAAATCCAGAGCCATGATTTTGCTCACATAAATTGCAATGAAAAGCCGGCGATCGTTGCGGGGATCCCGCAAGCCGGCATCGAATGGATTTAACACTATCCTCCATAGTGTTAAATCACGTTAGAAACCACTGACGACAAAAAGATCAGGAAACTTCAGCACATCAATTATTCAAACGTTCTAGTGCACCGTTGCATTGGATTTTTCTGTCCGCGCAGTTGTTTTGGCTGCTTTACGCTGTTTGGCTTCATAAACCCGGCGTTGTTTTCGAGACATACGGGGTTGATTAGAGCTATTTTGCATCGAATGCGGAATATTGGGCGGAGCAGCGGCCTGTAAAACAGTATCCTGTTTGAATGAACCACCAGCTTCTCCGGTGTACGGAGCAGGCATCAGGGGCGGGTGAGCTCGTTCCCATTCGCCGTGTTGATAAATATCCTGCATGGTTACAGCAGACAGGCTCAACACATAGTCTTCAGGCTTGGGTAATGTTTTGCCAAAAGGCCAATGGAATATACATTCAAGTACATTCTCGCCG
>JAESRR010000154.1 GCA_016764535.1 Cohaesibacteraceae bacterium
CCGCATGCGCTCAAATGGAGATATATCTGTAGCAGACCATTTGCGTTTGGTTGTCCACGCGTCTGGATAGCCTTTGGGTGCTGCTGGATTAAACCGTGTCTCCTTAATGCCTTCCACAGCCATCTGGCGATAGATCCACACATTACGAAACGCGTCCGGCCCGATATACAGGGTATGGCTGTCAGTCAATGCCAGTGTATAGCTGCCATCCTGTCGACGGCGAACAGCAAGCTTTTCATCAACGGCATTGCCACTGAGCACTTCGGGCAATATTGCCGTCCGGGCGACCTGGGCTTTTACAGATAATTGCGGAATGTTGATGCCCAGATTACGCGCAAACAGACTAGTCCATGATCCGGCGGCAAGAACCACTTGCGTGGTTTTGATCAGTCCCGATTCCGTGTGAACACCACTGATGTTGCCATTGGCTATATCGAGCGTACGGACTGCACAATCCTCGCGAATGATCACGCCTTCGCTTTGCGCAAGTTCAGCAACAACAGGAACGGCCTGCCAGGGTTCTGCACGGGCGTCGCCTGGCGTATTTAACGCGCCAACCCATTGATGGGCTGACGCATCCATATCAGGGTTACGGGAAATCAGCTCGGAGAGTTGTTTTTTGGTTAGCATCTGTGAATCAAGATTATGCCTGTTGGCGATCTCCAGCCAGCTAGACAACTGCTCCATCCTCTCCTGTGTAGAGGCTACAAAAGATACGCCATTTCCTTCAACGAAACCGGTGCGTCCTTTCACCTGTTCAGACACCTCACGCCACAGCGCCAGAGAATGGGTCGCAATTGGTAATTCATCCTCATCGCGGCCCTGTTGGCGGATCCAGCCCCAGTTACGGGAGGATTGTTCACCGGCTATACGGCCTTTTTCGCAAAGTACGACCTTGTAACCGGCACGATTGAGATAGAGCGCTGCAAAAACGCCAACCACTCCACCACCAATGATTACGACATCTGCTGCATCCGGAATCGCATCAGCAAACCGTACAGGCGTTTTTAACGTGACAGGACCTGTCGCAGGGAAATCGGTATTGATAGATGTCATGGAGGCTCCAGGGAAGGCGATGGCAGGTTGGCCACTGTTTCATCCTGTGACCAGGACGTCAATCTTGTGTGTTCGGCTGATCACAGGTTCTGACCCCAAAACCAGCAATGACGTCTCGACAATTTGCAGCAATGTTTCTTTTTTAGTTCCGGCACGCGCCTGTAACGCAACGGAAAGTATCATGCTGGCAAAGAATACTGCCATTGCCCTGCAGTCGGTATTTTTGGGCAGTTCACCATTTTGAACGGCACGTTCCATTCGTGTTGCAAATGCCTGCTGGCGACGCTGATCAATCCGAAGCAGTTGATCCTGCATGGCTTTGGGATGTGCGTTGCACTCCACCATTGAATTGACGATAAAGCAGCCGCCCGGACAGGACGGGTCCAGCGCTGCATCAACAATCATGTTCAAATAATCCCGCAACACTTCACGGGATGGCGCGCTGGAATTGGCCAGAATATTCAGGGCGGGAGCGCCCAGTTCGTCGAAATACCTGGTTAGTGCCTTTTCAAACAGTGCGTCCTTGTCACCAAAGTTTGCATAAAGACCAGGTTTGGCGACGCCGGTTGCGGTTGCGATGTCGTTCATCGATGTTCCGTCATAACCTTTATCCCAAAACATACGCATTGATGTTTCAAGAGCTTCTTCCGGTTTGATTTTGCGCGGGCGGCCACGAGCCATAATCCCGTTTTCCTGTGTTTGAATGATAAAGATACCAATTGGTAATTTAATCACTTGTAATCCGGATAACAAGCACCCAATTAAAATACCATACGGTACTAATTTAACTTGCCCGACAGCATCCGGGTATCAGGAGAATATCACATGAGTAAGATTTCAGGTAAAACCGCCCTCGTCACCGGTGCAAATCGTGGCATGGGCAAAGCATATGTTGAAGAATTGTTGAAACTTGGTGTTGGTAAAGTCATTGCGACTGCACGCAATCCCGAAACCCTGAACGAGCTGGTGGCCAATGCCGGTGGACGGGTGGTTGCCGAGCAGCTTGATGTAACAAATCAGAAGCAGATTGATGCGCTGGCAGCTGCACACAAGGATGTATCACTGTTGATCAATAATGCGGGTATTGCAGGATTTGCCGGGCTCATACATGCGCCTGATCTGGATGCAGCGCGGGCCGAAATCGAAACCAATTATTTTGGTCTTCTCAATGTGACGCGCGCATTTGCACCCATCCTTGCCGCTAACGGAGGTGGTGCCATCGTCAACATGGCGTCGATTGCATCCTATGTGAGTTTTCCGGTCCTTGGGTCCTATAGCGCATCCAAGGCTGCCGTGCATTCATTGACGCAGGGTGTAAGAGCCGAACTGGCCGCCCAGGGTACCCTTGTTGTTGGCGTCTATCCTGGACCGGTTGATACCGATATGGCGGAAAGCTTCCCTGTCGACAAAACCCCTGCAGATGTCGTGGTGCGAAATGTACTTGAAGCAGTTGAAGCCGGGCAGGAAGATGTTTATCCCGATCCGGTAGCTGCCGAAATGCATGCCGGATTGATGTCAAATCCAAAAGCCGTTGAGAAACAGACCGGTGAGATGCTGCCTGGTTAATTTGCTGCATAATTTGAGGATCACAATCCGGGCGTGAGGCATCACGTCCGGTTTTTCTGTTTCATGTCTGTATGAAGTTTTCTCTTGAATTAACGCCTTCTGGTGTATAACTAACCATTTAGTTACATAGTTAGTTCGACGGAAAGGCAAGCAATTGGTGACGCAGATTTGTGTCTTGCCGAACTTTTTCAGAACAATTGAACATGCAAATTCAAACAGGAGGAAGATTTTTTGGTACCTACAGACAAAACCGAAACAATTTCACTGGCGCGGCGCGCTTCATGGGCGAGTCTGGCGTTTTATGCGCTTATTGCCTTTGAGTTTTTCTATATGGCAAGTCCGTTTGCTGCGTATTTCTATGGTGTTTATGGACCAGGGCTTGATGTTTTGGGGTCCAGTCCCACCGCAAGCTGGCTGGTTGGTTTCTTCATGCCGCATATTGTTGCGGAGACAAAATCCACACTCATCAACGGGCACAATCTGGTGGGCGGGTTATTGTTTTCCATTGGGCTTACAGGTTTTGCAATCGGGGTTTTCCAAATTTACCGGAGCAAACTGCAACGTTCCAAAGCGGTGGAAGGCGGAATTTATAGATGGATCCGTCATCCGCAATATCTGGCTCTGATACTGGCAAGCCTGGGTATGTTGCTGATCTGGCCACGATTTTTGGTGTTGGTTGGATTTGTGACAGTGTTGTTTGTTTACATTCTTTTGGCCCGCGCCGAGGAACGCCTGTGTACGCGCCTRWAMMYYKRCTWYWYSGMMYWSATKSTRMKRAYYRKTWTGWKYTKRSYASSGMYMWRYGMMRSYCMKYYWSGSAGTGTGCCGATGCCTCAACAGAATGTCGCRCGCATTTTTACCTGGCTCGGATTGTATGCSGTGACAATGGCYGCGTKTATCTTTGCWGGSACGGCGATCAAGTCACWTTCTATCGATAGCCTTTATGCCCATTACACCGATGATATTGCCTATGTATCGGTTGGCGAATTAYCAGCARATGATATCGCCGGAATTGCCRGTATATCTCTTGCCAGYCCGGAAGTTGTAATGAAGTTGCAAATGGCRGGGATGGGMAATGAGGCACGGTTTATTGCCTATGTATTGCCAACYGARCTGCATATTTCAGAAATACCCATGCATCTGCCCAAAGGCGTAAWCACAACTCATACCTTTCCGGATGACCACGATGTAAACCGGTACAAGATCATTTTTGCTCGCGCGCATCTTGCTCCTGGCAGCAATCCAGCAGGAAAAGACATCCTGGTAAAAGCATTAAACAAATACCCGGTGATCGAAGTATGGATTGATAGAGGACTGGATAAGGTGGAGCGGATWTTCCAGCCACCGGAAAAARCCTTTTATAACAACATGCCGGKTCCACTTTTTTGATTTTGTGTCAACCTGTTACGCAGGGGCAAGACGTCTGTCGKGATGGCTTGCCCCACTCAATATTCAATTTTAAATTGCTTTATTTGGAAARTTTTCAAATAGAGATTGAACAACCATAAATGATCTGAGACCATGTTGTGCAACGCATGGAGTGGATGATGTTCGGATTATACTTTGGAAATYTMAARCATGGGTCTCTGGCGCGRGAGGAATATTTCCCGGCTTTGATTGGCTTGGCCGCAATTTGTATCGGGTCGTATTTTGCTATTGATTGGCTGGGAGATTGGTATCGACACCGAAATTTTACATCACTTACACCACCGATAATTTCGTGGGTATTGATTGCGACTTACCTTGTGGCCATTGTGTCCTGGTTTATTCTTGCCTTTAAACGCCTTCGGAATATGTCTTTAAGGCCTGAACTCGTTGCTGGAGTTTGGGTTGCATTGCTGGCGATCCTTGGGGGATCGGGCAAGGCCGAATTCATTGTTCCGCTAAAAGCGGTTGCTTCATTGGCTCTTTTGGTAATTCCAACCGGTTTCTTTGATGAAAAAGCGGCAAGTGCGGCCTATATGGAAAAGCTTGAAGGGGAAATAAATCAGTCTCGCGACGAAGATGAGTGATTGAGTTTTCGAATGCTATCTCGATCATTATAGAATAATTTGATGCAATGCAGAGGTGAAGTAGTGGTTCGTTTAGGTAAATTCACACGGCGCGCATTACTTGCAGGTACAGGCGCAGTGATCGGTGTGGCGGGAACCAAATTTTTGAAGGAGCCTGATACAGGTTTTGGAACCTCGATCCCTACGGGAAAAAGCCTGCATGAAAATGCTTCTTTGATTTTGAATGACGCAAGTGGGCTTAATGAAACCCCTGTGTCGAACCATCTGGTTATCAAGCAAAACCCCGACGATGCAATGTTTGCTCAATTGCGCAGTTTGTTGGCCGATGCCCGTGAGAGGAATGAACCATTTTGTACCAGTGCGGCTCGCCATTCGCAGGGCGGACAAAGTCTGCCTCGCAATGGAATTGCATTGACTCTGGAGCAAGATTGGCTTGAACCAGATGTTTTCAAAGGAACATACCGTGTTTCAGCGGGTATGCGCTGGCACCAGGTCATAGAAGCGCTGGACCGGATCGGCTGGTCGCCAAAAGTGATGCAATCCAATCATGATTTTGGTGTTGCCAGCACATTTTGTGTCAATGCACATGGCTGGCCTGTGCCTTTTAGTGCAATGGGTAGCACTGTGCGATCGATCAAACTGATGTTGGCCGATGGAGCATTGGTGACTTGCTCCCGCATGGAAAACCAGGATCTGTTCAATCTCTCAATGGGTGGTTACGGGCTAACGGGAATTATTACCGAACTTGAGATCGAAATGGTGCCGAATGTTCGTCTGGTGCCGAGATTTGAAAAAATAGAAACCAGCAGTATTGGGCCGCAATTCGTAAAGATATTGCGAAGCAACCCGACTGTGCAAATGGCATATGGCCGATTGGACATATCCCTTGATAATTTTCTGGAAACCGGGTTGCTGATTTCCTACGTTCCAGATGATGATCAGTCGGGTCTTGAACCGGCAGCGGGTTGGGGGCCGATGATCAACGCTGCCCGTTACCTGTTCCGTTCTCAGCTAAGTTCAGAACGGAATAAACAATTGCGCTGGTGGTCGGAGACCAGGATTGGTCCGGTTGTGAGGTCGTCGGCCATGACRCGTAACAGTCTGGTAAGCGAACCTGTTGGAGCATTGCGGGGATTTCACGATAATCGGACTGACATTCTTCATGAGTATTTTGTGGCACCCGAACGGTTTGCTGACTTCATAATCATCTGTCAGGAAGTAATTCCTTCATCGTTYCAGCAACTGCTGAATATCACACTAAGATATGTGGATACAGATCAAGACAGCGTTCTGGCGTATGCAACGGAACCCAGGATCGCGGCTGTTATGCTGTTCTCGCAAGAGAAATCTACTCGAGCAGAAGCTGATATGGCCAGGATGACATCTGTGCTAATTGAGCAAGTTATCGCAATTGGCGGGACTTATTATCTGCCTTACAGATTRCATGCAAGCCGTGATCAATTTTATCGCGGTTATCGACRTGCTTCTGAATTTGTTGAGAGGAAGCGCGCGATTGACCCCGGTCTCTTGTTTCGAAATGCGTTTTGGGAAAAATATATGGCTGAAGAATCAGATGGCAATGGATCCAAACAAAAGGCCGGGAGAAACCTTTGATGGTGTTATTATATCGTCAATCACGTCCATCGACCCAGCCCGTGTTTTTCAATAARTCGATATGCGATCCAAAGTGTGTGTTGCCAAATTTGAATTTTATACAACCGAAAAATTATGGAAAGTCGGCTAAAAATGTCATCCGTATTTCTATTAACTATCTGAATTATTTGAATTAATACCGCCGAATACAAATGCAATAAACGTTGCATATTATTAATATTACGCAACAACTATTGCAATAATTGGAATCACTGGTACAAATTRGTCCGAAGTTAAATCATTCGGGCTCAATTATGGCACCCTCATCTGCACCAAATTTTGTATCAATTGTTGAAGCGTATGACGGTAATCTAACCGATGCTGATCGGGCTTTGATTTCGATCATTGTCAGTGATCCTGGACAARTGGTCTATTTGTCGTCCGCCGCTCTTGCCGGGCKTGCAGGRGTRCATGCCTCAACGGTGGTTCGCCTCGCGCACAAACTGGGGTTTGAAGGTTATCCCGATCTTCGTACCAGGCTGCGCAGTGAAGTTGACCGGGCAGGCAAGACCAGTGACAAAAACAAACAGCGCATGCATCAAATTGAGCAGGGATCGAACCTTGGTAATTTGATCCGCAGCGAAATGGCGGCGATTGAAGCGGTCGCCAACAGTGTTTCTCAAGAACAGATAAACAAAGCTGTCGACAAGCTGACCGATGCCGGAACCATTCATATTGTTGGTCGCGGTAGTGCAGCGCCTTTGATGGTTCATCTGGAAAGGCGGTTCCGTCGATCCGGATTTCGGACAGACGTTGCGCTTAACCTGCAACGGCGGGATCTGGCAGAACATTTGATGAATGTGCGWAAGGGCGACGCCGTTATAATATTTGCATTTCAGGCACCATCATCATTGCCCGCCGGATTTTCGGCGATGATCGAACACATCAAACACATTGGTGCAAAATCCATTCTGATCGGTGATGCGACGGGTGCAACTATTCGGCCACGTCCTGACATGGTGCTCGGTATCAGCCGCCCCGACGAGGGAATTATGCAATTGCGTAGTGGTCCGATGCTGGTGTGCGAAGCCCTTGCCATGACGCTTGCTCACCAAAATCCTGACAGGGCAGTTGCCGGTCTGGAAGCCCTTGAAATGCTCCGTCACAATTTGATCGATGACAAGGACTACAAATGAGCGACATTTCCTTTTCCATTCCAGTGAATAGCCAAAGRTTAAGACGTGTGATCTCTGATCCGGTCAACATTCTGATGCTGGTTTTGTTGGTAGTGCTGGCCTATCTGGTGCTCTGGCCGTTTATCCAGCTGGTGATYAGTACCCTTACATGGGGTGATGGTGACCGWCGGCTYTCCCGCGATGCAGTGCCCGGAGCGTTTACCTGGTTYCACTGGTTGCAGGCAACTACGGGACCTCTTTCAAGCAAGATGCTRTATGGTCCGCTGCTGAATACWATGYTGACCGGTGTGATCGCCACGATCATGGCRCTGTTTGCTGGCGGAACCCTTGCMTGGTGTGTGGTGCGATCSGATATGCCGGGCAAAAGCTGGTTGCAGCCAATCCTGACGCTCCCCTATATTGTGCCATCCTTTGCCATTGCACTTGCATGGGAAACAGTGTTTCGCAGCCCACGCGTTGGCGGACAGCCCGGCCTTTACCAGTCTTTTCTAGGTGTCGCACCTCCGGAATGGTTGTCATATGGTGCAGTACCAATATCCATAACCCTTGCCATTCATTACTTTCCATTCGCCTATCTGTTGGTGTCGGGAGCCCTTGCTACCATCGATTCCCAGATGGAAGAAAGYGCRCTTATTTCCGGTGCCGGCAAATTYACCATTGTGCGGAGAATCACATTTCCGGTTGTTGCWCCGGCGTTYGCTGCRGCSTTYATCCTGACATTCGGGAAAACCATCGGCCAGTTTGCACTGCCGTTTCTKCTGGGWGCTCCAGCCCAGTTTCATACCGTTGCAACAATGGTTTATGCCAATTTCGCATTGGGSCTGGATTCCCTCGCCTTTGTACTTGCGCTGGTTCTCATATGTATTTCGCTYGTATCAATCTGGTTGTCCCGGCGGTTTGTCGGGAAGAATTCAAGACGCTTTGAAACGATTGGCGGCAAGGGGTTTCGTAATCGCGAAATTGCTCTTGGTGGCTGGCGCTGGCCGATCTTTACAATCGTTGCGGTATTCGGATTTACCGTCGGCATATTGCCACTGATMCTKYTGGGYGTRCAGTCGGTAATGTTGATYGACGGKTTYTATGGYCTTGAAAACCTGACCTGGCAYTTCTGGGGYGGTAAATCGAAYCCGGAAATCGCGTTTGGKGAACCRGGWGTRTTRCACAGCAAGCATATTCTGGGYGCGACCTGGAAYACMCTGAAACTGGCTTTTTCTTCTTCGATAATTGCTGCAATTATCGGYATGGTAATTGCCTATATCGCKGTRCGRCGCGCAGATAACCCCCTTGCACGGGCGCTTGATAATCTGGCCTTTATACCATTTYTGTTCCCGACCATTGCSTTTGGTGCGATGTACCTGACTTTGTTTGCGGARCCAAATGGWCCYATCCCGGCRCTWTATGGCACRTTCACTCTGCTAATCCTGATWTCTGTCGTAAGYCGAYTGCCCTATTCGGTGAAAACCGGGGTRACGGCAATTACCCARATWGGGCAGGAGCTTGAAGAAGCCGCMGAACTTGCCGGWGCCGGTTGGCTGACRCGGTTCAGRCGTATCATAWTGCCGCTYGCAAGYTCGGGGCTGATGTCCGGCATGATGGTCAGCTTTGTTGGCGTGATGCGCGAATTGTCTCTGATAATATTGCTGATCACTCCCTCGACCCGYGTGCTGATGACTGCCGGATTCGGGTATGTCGAGGAAGGCCTTACCCAGTTATCCAATGCCCTTGTCCTGATTGTTGCGCTGCTAACGATCCTTGGCGAATTGATCCTTTGGGGGATCGGCAAAGGCAGGCTGACACGTCTGCGTGAAAAACAATCCTGATCCGGAGCTGAATATGTCAACTATTGAAATTCGCAACCTCACCAAATATTACGGCACAGCCCGGGCGCTTAACGATGTGTCGCTGACCATCAATTCGGGAGAGTTTCTTGTTYTGCTGGGGCCATCRGGTTGCGGCAAAACCACTCTGTTGCGCTGCCTTGCCGGGTTGGAAATACCAAGTGCCGGGGAGATTATTATTGATGGTGTTACGGTGTTCTCGTCAAACCGAAAAATTTTGGTGCCGCCGGGAAAACGCAATCTTGGCATGGTTTTTCAAAGCTATGCCCTYTGGCCGCATATGAGTGTTCGGGAGAATGTAAAGTTTGGTCTTGATGTACTGAAAACGCCGAAAGACATTTCGGATGATCGTCTCGACAGAGTGTTAACAGAYCTKGGCATGAAGCAACTGGAACATCGATATCCATCGGARTTGTCTGGTGGGCAGCAGCAACGGGTGGCGCTTGCGCGCTTGTTGGCCACAGAACCGCCGGTGTTTTTGATGGATGAGCCCCTCTCCAACCTTGATGCAAGATTGCGGATGGATATGCGTGTTGAGCTGAAACGGTTTCAGGCCACAACCGGCGCGACCACCGTTTACGTAACGCATGATCAAACAGAAGCAATGACGATGTCGACACGGGTTGTTGTGATGAAAGATGGCGAGGTACAGCAGGTTTCGCCGCCCGGAGWATTGTATCGYAAACCACAAAATACYTTTGTCGCCGACTTTATAGGTATGCCGCGGATCAATCTTGTTGCTCTGGAMAGAGAACAGAGTGCGGGCAATGTGTTTGGGAACGGAGATATCCGGCTTGATATCGGTTGGTCACCRTCWGCAARCAARGTGATYGTTGGCGCCCGCCCTGAAGATYTGACCATTTCCACTGAYCAATCAGGACCGGGWGARGAATAYGAAGTGACTTCGGTCCTGCCCAACGGGCCGGAAACCATTGTCCAGYTAACACGCGGYGCAACCATCGTGCTTGCCCGTGTTGGACATGATTGTGCCCTTACCGAGGGCATGAAAGTTAACGTCACCTACAACACTGACGCACTGAATATCTACGATGCTGAAAGTGGAATTCTGGTTTCGCAACCATCTTTGCACGTTGCCAAAGCCAGCTAGTTAAAATGTATCAAACAGGGAGGAACCAAAATGACTAATATCGGGAAACTGGGAGGCCTATTTGCTCTGGGGCTATTTGCCCTTGGCACTGCCAATCCTGCAATAGCTGATGAAGCCTGGCAAAAAACCGCGGGTGTTGGCARYTTTTCARACATGGATCAGGACTGGGCGGCGATTGAAGCTGCCGCTAAARAGGAAGGCACAGTTGTTATATATTCTGTATCTTCCCGTATCGCCAAACTGGTWGATGGATTTAAAGAACGCTWTGGTATCGAGCTTRTTGGTTACGATATCCCTTCTGATTTACAGCTYGAAAAACTACGTCGKGARCACAAAGCCGGAGTATATTCGGTAGACGTTTTGTTTAACGCAGAATCTGCTCTGCTGCTCAATGAAGCTCTGCCCAATAAACTTGTCTGGAATTTCATTCCGTCCGGTGTGAGTGATGATTTGAGCAAGGATGAAATGTCACCATTGCTCATCCAGCGCCATAGCAGTCGCGTGTTGTATTATAATACTGTGCTCAATCCGGATGGTGCACCGGTAAATTCCCTGTGGGATCTCACTCGGGAGGAGTGGAAAGGGCGTACACTGATGTCCAGTCCGCTGGAAGACAGTTTAACTGCTGGTTTCATCCAGACAATTTTGCACAATTCCGATGAAATGGCCGCTGCTTATGAACGTGAATTTGGTGAGAAAATTACATTCTCAAAAGAAGTTCTTGAAGCTGTGGCGGACAATGCAACAATTGAAGCGCCAAACGCTTCGATGGAATGGTTGTTCAGATTTCTGCAAAACAAACCGGTGTTTCTGAATTCTACTACCAAAATATTCAAAAATGTTGGTGATGTAAAACAGGAAAATCCGCCAATCGGGATTACGACATTTTCCAAACTGCGTAAAAACAAGGAAGGTGTTTATGCGGCTGGTCCGATTTACGATCTTGACCCGGTATTCGGGGTCACATATCCAACAGCTCTTGTAATGGCTGATATGGCACCACATCCAAATGCTGCCAAACTGCTTATTCGTTACATGATGGAAGAAGAAGGTTTCAAGCCCTGGAATGAACCTGGTGACTATGCAGCCCGGTCCAGTGTTGAGGAAAAGCAGCTGAAAAAATTCGGACTGCCAGCGTTCCATACTCTGAAGCTATGGAAAATAGATCCCGAACATTTGTATTACTCGAAATACGGATTTTTGGCACTTTACCTGGCATTGAGCTAGGCACTATTCGCTCCTGCCCGAAGCGCGGGCTGGAGCGTCCAACTATACAATCCGCTTTAATTTGCCGCGTATTTCACTCCATATGAAAGTCAATCCTGTGACACTTACGACAATTTTGTTCGACGCCGGAGATGTTCTCTATTCCAAACCGCGTCGCAAACCGGCGATTGCTGCTTTTTTGACCGGGCGCGGATATGCAGCGCCGGTTGAGGGTGACCCGGTCGARAAGGAAAAACGKCTRMAAGCYCACGCWGGYGGTATTTCGGCTCAGGAGTTTTTTGAATGGCTGATGGCGCATTATAGGGTCACAGATCCGGAGCATGTTGCTGCCGGAATTCGYYTGATGTACGAGCAACAGGCAGATGTGGTGTTTTTTGAAGGCGTCCCCGAGACGTTGCATGAACTCAAGTCSCGCGGCTTCAAACTCGGGATTGTTACAAATACCTTTAAYTCCAGATCMGAAAAGGATGTCTGGTTCAGCTCTGTCGGAATTGAAAGCCTTTGGGATTCCTATGCCGATTCCAGTGTTTTGAAAATGATCAAGCCCGAAGCAGGAATTTATCTGGCTGCGCTTGAACCACTGGGTGTTTCACCACAGGAAGCTGCGTTTGTCGGGCACGCACAGGGTGAGCTGGATGGCGCAAAATCTGTCGGCCTGACAACAATTATGTTCAATCCGGATATTGATTGTACTGTAGCAGATTATCAATGTGACCGGTTTTCCGATTTGCTCAATGTGCTACCGGTTGTCCTGGCTTCCAAAACTTCTGCAACCGCCAGTAAAACCGGTTAGTGCAGATAGTTTTTGAATATGAACATTTGATCCAGTTCTATAATAATCAGGGCTACTCCATCGCGGAAATACCACGTCTTCCGATCTCTGTTCGGCTGACGTGGTTACTGGAAAATTGTGAGGGATTGCAGCCACGTCAAGTTTCGTGATCCGGCGGGATTGGCGATCCAATGGCTCAATATCGTCTTTATTCCCGATGTTCATTTTCCTCGACGATAACCAAATCGCGTTCCGATGCGCCGCGCGCATGATCCAGTGCTTGCTGATAAGCGTCAGAATTATAACAATCATGGGCTGCCTGAAGTGAGGGGAACCGCGCCACAACATTACGTGCCCGATCACGMCCTTCCAGCTGTTCGTAGYTRCCGGCGCGCACAAGAAAATAACCGCCATGGGATGCRATCGCCGGTCCGGCCAGCTTTGCATATCGGCCATAGGCATCTTCATCGGTTACATGTACATTTGCGATCCACAGTGCGCTCATTTTGTTCCCTTATAATATTTGCCATGTCAGCGGCCGCAACCATTGCATGGTCTGCATAGCATCCGCCACATAAACATGCCGAATTTCCACCTGTGTCGATCGTTTATCGGGTGTGGCTGTTTTGTCGCCATCGGAATAATATATATAGCGCACGAATGTGCCTTGTGGTTTGCCTCTTTTCTCTTGTCGGCATTTGAAGCAGGGTGGCTTCACAAAAATATTTCACTCCTTCAATCCAGAATTCCGGATGTTTCCTTGATCAAAGATTTTGCAAAATACTACATGAATCACAAACGTTTGTTCGCTCTGGATTTTGGATGCGCAACGTTGCACGGGTTGATGGAGCTGGCTTTTCCGATTGCCGTCACGTTGTTCATTCAAATCATAATTCCGGATCAGGACCTGACCATGATTATGCTTGGGGGGGYGGCTCTATTACTYATATATTTRTTCAAYGCRGGCCTTGATTATATYGTGCTGTTTTGGGGRCATGTGCTTGGGATCACCATTGAAACCGAGATGMGACAAGAGGCGTTTAACCATCTGCAGAAATTGTCTTTTTCGTTTTTTGATGGTGAAAAAACCGGTCATTTACTGGTGCGGATAACCAAGGACCTGGAGCAAATTGGCGAGATTGCACATCACGGGCCGGAAGATGTTTTTATGGCATTGATCACCTTTATTGGTGCATTGGCCCTGATGTTTTACATCCACCCGCGATTTGCCCTGATGATATGCGTTTTGGCTCCCATGGTKGTGTTTGTAACCACCCGTTATGGCCGCCAAATGGTSGTTGCATGGAAAGGAATATTTTCCAGAGTTGGTGAATTTAACGCCCGGATTGAAGACAATATAGGCGGTGTCCGTGTGGTGAAGGCTTTCACCAATGAGCAGCATGAGCAGGATCTTTTCGCTGTAAACAATCAAAACTACAAAGCTTCAAAAATCAGGGCATACCGGTATCTGGCTGCAAGCATGTCRTTGCTCTATATCGGCACGCGACTGGTGCAGGTTATGTCAATGACACTGGGTAGTTACTTTGTTGTTGAAGGCTCTCTGGATAATGGCCAGTTCATCGGATTGATTTTACTGGTCGGCGTGTTTGTGCGGCCAATCGAGAAAATCTCGGCAGTGATGGAAAACTTTACCAACGGTTTTGCCGGTTTCAAACGGTTTCAGGAATTTATGGCGATCAAACCGCAAATCACGGACAGCCCGAACGCTATTGATCCGGGGAAAGTGACGGGCCATATCTGTTATGAAGACGTTGGCTTTTCCTATGAAAAAGACGGTATTGTTCTGAATAATATCAGTCTGCAAATTCAGCCTGGTGAAACGATTGCTTTTGTTGGTGAATCCGGCGCGGGGAAAACAACATTATGCGCCTTGCTGCCACGTTTTTATGAAGTGTCCAGYGGTMGAATAACWGTCGATGGTCAYGATATYCGWGATTTCAAACAGCAKGCATTRCGSCGYAAYATYGGCATTGTKCAGCAGGAAACATTTCTGTTTGCAGGGACATTGCGCGAGAACATTGCCTATGGTGATCTTGATGCAGATGATGACGAAATTATGGAAGCCGCGCGTCGTGCTCATCTGGGTGATATGATTGCCCAATTGCCAGAAGGTCTTGATAGTATCGTCGGTGAACGCGGGGCCAAACTCTCGGGTGGTCAGCGGCAGCGTATTGCCATTGCGCGGGTATTTTTGAAAAATCCGCCGATCGTCATTCTCGATGAAGCTACGTCGTCCCTYGATAGCGCWACCGAGCGGCAGATTCAGAAAGAGTTGAAAGAACTGACGCAGGGACGCACGACMCTSATYATTACACATCGWTTGACCGCTATTCGCAGTGTTGACCGCATCATTGTCGTTGGCGAGGGGCGGTTGCTGGAACAGGGGGCAGAAAAGGAATTGCTGGTCAGGGGCGGCGCGTATTCAAGGCTGCAYGGCATCCAGTTTGGGACCGTACCTGCAGTCTAGTGAAATCGTTCATCATCCTTGTTGAGGGGAAAGAAATTTTTCGGGCGCATGTTTTGTTGAATTAAACTTCAAAAAAGGCTGCGTCATGTCTTTGATTTCGAAATGTTCAATACCAGGCTTATTGGCACTTGCCATGAGTGTTCTGGTTCAACCGATCCAGGCTCGTGTCGTTCAGGTTGCTACGATAAATTATGCACCATTCTCGGGAGAGGAACTGCGAGAAGGCGGATTTCAAACTGCTGTATTACGCGCAGCGTTTATCGCCGCCGGGCATGAACCGGTATTCARYTTTTATCCCTGGAAACGGGCTTATGCCATGACCATCGATGGCCGAGCCGATTTTGTGACCAGTATATTCTTCAACGAAGACCGCGATAAAATCCTCAATTTTTCTGACACAGTTTACGTTGGTGAAGTTGGTCTTGTTGCTTTAAAAAGCCTGAAAATTTCCGAATTCTCCAATCTGGAGGACCTCAAACCCTATCGAATTGGGGTTTTGGCAGGCGCGATTTTTCAGGAAGAATTCGACAAAGCTGATTACCTCAAGAAAGTGGTTGTTCACCGTGATCAGCTCAACATGCCGATGCTGTTTAACGGCCGGGTTGATATGGTTGCGACAAGCTTGATCTACTTTCAGCACAAGGTTGCAAACTCAGAAAAATTTGATGTAAAGCAGCTGAAAATCCTGCGTCCGTCCTTAAAAGTCCGCTCTGTATATGTTGCAGCGTCGCGGCAAATATCAGACCACAACGAGCTGGTTGCCGATTTCAATCGTGGAATGAGRGAAATAAAGGCAAACGGCACTTTCCAGAAAATTGCAGCCAGTTTTGGCATTTTGCATTTAAGGGATGATGGCGAACGTATGGATAAATCGAGCTAGGAATATTTGGTGCAAAATTTGCCATGTCACTGGTGAGGTTTCATTCATTATCCCTGTTCAATCCAATGAAACTCCAGCGGTGTATGCTTTGTCCAACAATCTACAAAAAGGGCTGCGCCATGTCATTCCTCAATAAATGCTTCCAAACCGCCTTGCTGGCAATTGCACTGAATTTTCTGGTTCAGCCAATACAGGCGCGGGTCATTCAGATCGCCACGGTTGTTTACGAGCCGTTTTCATCGCCCGAATTGCGGGAGGGCGGATTTCAAACTGCACTGTTACGTGCCGCTTTTAAAGCTGCGGGTCATGAACCCAWATTCACTTTCTATCCCTGGAAACGTGCCCTCGCGATGACCATTGCAGGCAAGGCAGATTTCGTAACMAGCATTTTCTTTAACGARGAACGAAACAAGGTTCTGYTGTTTTCGCAAACTGTTTATGTGAGTGAAATTGGTTTGATCGGGCTTAAATCGCTAAATGTTTCACATTATTCTTCTTTGGAAGATCTGGAAAAATATCGTATCGGCGTGCTGGCCGGAGCAATATATGAAGACAAATTTGACAAGGCTGATAATCTTCAAAAAATCGTTGTCCATGAAGATAAAAATGGCGTGCCAATGCTGTTTAATAACCGGGTTGATCTGGTCGCAACGAACTTTATTTATTTCCAGAACAAGGTTGCCCAATCGGACCGTCATGACGTGAACGAGTTGCAGATTGTTCGCCCGTCCCTGAGTGTTCGCCCGGCCTATGTTGCCGCATCGCGCAGGATTTCTGACCATAGTGAAATAATTGCCGATTTTAATCGCGGTATGGCGTCCATTAAAGCGGATGGTACATTTGATCGTATTGCGGCCAGTTTTGGCATTCTCGAACTGAACGATGGATCAAAGGCACCAGACAACAATTCATGATGCGGGTCATTAGTTGAAGGGCACGAGTATGCGGGCGGATGCCTGATGGTCATTATAGTTTTTGGCAATTCGGCCATCATAGCGAACTTCAAAGGTGGTGCCGGATACGGATTGGGCAGAAAGGCCAAGCCCGACTGCAAGAGCATGGGTGGAGCGCTTGTCACCCTTGATGCTAAAACTCTGACCGGTAAGTGAGGCTGTTTTTGTTGAAGACGGATCACCTAATTCTGCCTGCCAGGCAACATCCAGTTGTGGCCGCAACGTGAATTTTCCCATTTGGATCTGACCGGAAAGACGTAGACCCAGTTTGCTGTACAGCAGAGTTTGTGAATTGCTGTTGACCGTTAGATTGGCAGTTCCGGCACCCTCTTCGGCAAAGCTGTTCGTACGTAGATGATGGATATCAAGACCAGCGAACGGAGCTATGTTCAGCGGGTTCCAGGTTTTGATCATCCGGGAGATTTCCAGTGAACCGGAGAATGCGTGGCCGTTGTAGCTGGCACGGGCAATCCGGGTTGAGGACCCCAGATCAACATGACGTTTGGATGCAATATCCTGRTAGCCATACATTACCGAGCTACCGAGTGTCCATTGATCAAAATCGTATTCAGCATGCATACCCAGATGGACTGTACCGGTTTCTGTGAGGTCGTGACCCAGCGCTGCATGGGTTGCCGTGTACCCCCCATAAATCCCGAAAGTGGCATCCTGGTACTTTGCCAAAGCRCCTGCRAKGAACCCGGCYGTTGAAGTTCTTGTTGTGGTGGTTGCGGCGGCATTGTCGTAAAAACCACGCCCGGCAAGGAATTTCGCCCATGCTGCGTATTTTGCGGGTTCGGGTTTTGTGGTTTGAATGTCTTCAATAGCGACCACGGCTTTGGGCTTCCCGGTTGATGCCTGATATCCAAAGCCGGTAAAGGCGGTGCTGCCGCCCTGACTGGCGCTGCGTACCTGATTAAGGGCACTGGAAATTGTGTTGATACTGCTCAATGTTGAGCTTGTGGTGCCTGCATGGGATTTACCACCCAGAGAATCCAGAATTTTGCGTGCACCATCCGGGGTCTGTGTCATCACTTCGGTGAACAGATTTTGTGCGTCAGCATTACCGGCAACGAGCGCTGCATTGAGCGTTTCACCGATGGTGCGCTGGGTATCTGTTGTAGCAGATGCGGCAAGATCACGGGTGGTTTGCAGTTGCACGTCATTTGCATTGTAGATGAGGCCGGTACGATAGAACCCGGCAAGCGACTGATCAAATTCTCCGGATCTGTTGCCCGTTACAGTCATAAAAGTGTATGTGGCGGCGGTTTTGGATCCATCTGTTGGCAGATAAATTACATCACCGCCGAGGCTCACATCACCATCGACAACAATTTTGTCGGACGTGGTGCCATCGCCTTCAATCTCCAATCTGGAGCCGGTAGATAGCATTAGATTACTGTGGATGTTTAGTGTTCCGATGGAGTTTCCAGGAGCAATCGTGCCTCTTGAATCCACTAAATTGGCAACTATGTGACCATTGCCTGTCAGGCGAGCAGTAAGGTCGACACCCATTATACTGCTATGGGCAATACCTCTAACTTCAATTGTCCCGGCTCTGATTTCCATAGTGACTTCGGTCTTCAGGGTCGAACCTGAAGCAATATTCAGTGTCGCGCCGTTATGGGTCTGGTAGTACCGGTCAATCGTCGCATCACTGGTAACCGACACTGTTCCAGCCTTGTCCAGTGTCGCATGATAATATCGTGCTCGAAAACAGTTTTTACCTGCTTCAATCGCTTCACAATTGACACTGCCATTATTGGGTGTTGTACCCTCAGACCAAAGACCCGCAGTTGTCCAGTCACCACCTCCGGCATTGAATGACACCTTGCGCAATGGATCATTGGCTTTGATCCAGTCAAGATATTGGGTTACAGGGACATGAACAACCCCGTTTGAATAACCGCCATCAGGATTACCCGGCTCAATCGGGCCTCCACTATTTGATATGCCAACCAAAACGGTTTTGCCGTTGATTGTCGCAAACATCGGGCCACCGCTATCGCCAGAGCCGGTGCTGCCTTCCTGATCAGAAATTGTGGCGTCAGTTCCACCGGTTAACCAGTTCCTGGGTTTGCCAGGTTCGTCAACATCAAAGATCAGCATGGTATGCCCAAGTTTTTCCTGGGGAATAATGTTTCCATTTACGTATGTGTTGATATCGTTTTGTGTGTATGGCCCGGCATGATCAAGGTGATTTTGGGCTACCCGGCGTCTGTCATCGTTGCCGGTAAATTCGCCATTGATTAGAGTATCCACGCCAATGGATCCCGATGTGCCATAACCAACTATGGTAATTTCTGTTCCGACAGCTGGTAGTATTTGAGCAAGTTCAGCTGGAGTTAATTCGGTGATTGGTCGATCAAGCGAGATCAGCGCAATGTCATAGACGTCAAAAATCTTCTCGTCTTCTGTCCTGTAGCCGATATGAGCAATCGCGCCAGTAAAATTGCGATCATTGCCGCTGTTGAGAATTGTTTTTCCTGAACTGTCGGCATCAAAACCAATGCCCTGAGAACCCCCGATCAGATTAACGTAAATTGAGGAGTCATTATCCTCGACGATACAATGCGCGGCTGTCAGGATTGTACGTTCATTGAGTAATGTTGCGGTACAACTGTTGCCGTAAGTTCCATTGTTTTTCAACAATATATTGCCGACACTGGACCAAATATTTGTGCTGTCCCAGACATCTGCGATGCCGTTTGGTGCCATGTCACCGCGCACGGTTATTGCCTGTGCCGATTGCGGTACCATACTGCCTATCATCATTGTGGAAGATAAAGCCCAGGCACAAACTCTACGCGAATACATCTGAAAATCCCTGCGTCAATTAAATCAATTCTTAACCAATCGTYAAATTATCGACTTATTCAGACAGTTTGGAAGATCAAGTTTTTGTCTCTGCGTCCATGAGCAATGGTATTTTAGTCCTTTCGTCCCAGATTGTTTTTTCTCATGGATTTGAGTGCTGTGTGTCAGTTAGAAAATGGCTGTGCGGTTACAGCTATTGTATTTCGCCAGGTAAGTTGGGGARTTGCGGGATGCAGAAGATAGCTTTGATATTTATTTGTGGCGGGCTTGTTGCCTGTCAGACCACGCCGCAATCAGCAGTATATCAGACGCCGCAGCAGCCTTCTGTATTTTCCGCATCAGGCCCTTCTGCCGGGGCTTCGCAGGGTGCTGGTACCAAATCGACATTATGGCAAAATGGAAAACGGACCAGCACGTCCTACGTGACAGCAGATGGGACAAAAATCACAAAGACTTCGACGACCTCAGCGAGCGCAACATTCAATAAAGCTGCCGCTGCGAACGCTCTTGTATCAATACTTGGCGGAATGATTGCTGATGATCCGATACCTGTAACACGACAGGATCTCTTCGGTGATTGGGGACTGTATGCACAGGGTGGTCAAAAAAGCTGCAAAATTTCATTTGGCTCAACACAATCCTTTGGTGCCTATAGAAGTAAACTGGGCGTTGCTTGCCCATCAGAATTATTCTCGTCGTCAAAATGGAATTTGTTAGGCAATGAACTGGTTTTGATCGACGGTTTTGGTCGTATATCCGCGCGCCTGCACCAAAGTCAGGCATCACGTTGGGATGGTAAAATTGAAAAAACCGGTGCTGTGATTTTCATAGCACGATAAATTCGGTCATCGAATTTACTTGATTTGTCAACTCCTCCAGGGGTAGTATTTCTACATACTACAAGACGAGGTATTGCCTGGAGTGACAGATGAATTAAATCAACCGGATGGTGTATCCCGGTTTAGCACGACATTGCTGGCACCTGACGTACGTTTCAGTACATGGAAAGAAAGTATTGGCGTTATTTTTGACGTCACGACAAGCCCCTTTTATTCCGCTGATAAATTTGAAGGCCGCATTCACAGTTTTTTGCTTGATACGCTGATGTTATCACGGTGTCGAACCACTCCGCAGAGTTTTGAGCGAGATAAAAACAGGTTTGTATCTGATGGTCTTGACCATTATGTTGTTCAGTATTTTGCGGAAGGTAGTCAGTCTCTTTTCAGAAATGGCCGTGAGTTTGGATGCATCGCGGGTGATGTAATTGTTTACGATCTGGCTGATGTCCATCACACCGAAACCGGGTGTTTTGAAAATTTGTCAATGGTCATTCCACGACAAAAACTTGCCCCATTGCTCAGATATCCCGATAGTCAGCAAGGCCACATTCTGCAGCGGGATAATCCGGCTACGATCATGCTGGTTCGACATATCATTGCACTATTTGAATTGTGTGGCTCGGGATTTGCGGGCAGAATGCAGGGCCTTGATGAGGCCTCCATCGCAGTATCAGCTGCTGCCATTAATAATTCCTCGCTGGACCATGATCAGCTGGCAGCCGGAGTGCAACAATCTGTATTGATGCAATGCAAGTTGTTCATTGAACAACACCTGCACGACCAAATGCTGAATGCCGGATTGATTTGCGCTGCCCACGGACTTTCAAGAACAGTGCTTTATCGTTTTTTTAATCCCTGGGGCGGCGTGGCGCGTTACATCCGTTCAAGGAGATTGCGGAAATCCTGCGCAGCCATTTGCGAAAATACATTTCAACAAATGTCGATTGGCCAAATTGCTTTTGCATATGGATTTACAAGTGAATCGCATTTTTCACGGGCCTTTAAAGAAGAGCTGGGCATTACACCTTCAGAATTAAGGCGCAGCGGAGCAAATCATCTATTGAAATATCAAAACCACACAAATTCCGGGCTTTGGGGAGATCGTTCCTATGAAAACTGGATCTCCGATCTGGAGGTATTTGCCAGTCATGAGCGCTGATTTAACTCATACTATGCGTGGTACCGCTGTAGGATGTCGCCAGAGAGCTCGATATTGCTTTCAAGATAATCCAAATAACCTCCAGCCTGGCCAGTTGCCCGTCCGGAAAAACCGATTGTACATTTGATCGTATTGCTCTGCTGAATTTGGCATTGCTAAACTGAATGACTGATCAAAGGCACCCGAAACCAATTCATGATGCGGTTTCGTTGGTCCGCAGTTTGTAATGTTTATTATCTGGATTTTGTTCATGGTCCTAACGTGGTCTTTTCTACGCAATATGTCTGTCGAACGCATTCGCAATACTGGTTTACCTGGCTGGGCGACGTTGTTTGGGTATTATTTATTTGTAACTGTTCGGAGTAGTATGATGACTATTTTACCGATTTTTAGTGTTGGGATTCTAACGGGTCAGTGGGACTGTGATTATGATTGATAAATTGCAGACAGGATTTTCATTTAATGCAGTGTTGGCGGTGTATACAAAATACGGCAGAACCGGGCGATTGAAGCGTGTGCAATTTTTGCAGTATTCCATGATTTTAGTTGTGGTTGCRGCGACCTTGTTTGGCGTTTTTTACATAACTTTATTCCTGTTATATCCCGATCAGGGTAATGGAGGTGATGGATTTATTTTGATCATAATTGTGCTCCCAATTTCTTTTCTGTTACTTCTTTTTGCCAACATTTGTGTCAAGCGTATCCGCGATACTGGATTGCCGGGTTGGC
Organism: Cohaesibacteraceae bacterium; assembly: GCA_016764535.1. Lineage (GTDB taxonomy): Bacteria > Pseudomonadota > Alphaproteobacteria > Rhizobiales > Cohaesibacteraceae > JAESRR01. Next base: position 22,234 of record JAESRR010000154.1, read on the forward strand.
CAATTTTCTTTGGCTTGCTGATTTTGCAATTTGGATTATTTCAAGTGGGAACTCTTGCCTCAAATGACATGGAAACGCTTGTGTTCTGGTTTGGTTTGCCAGTTGTGGTTTTTTCAATGCTTTGTATGTTGCCCGCTAATATATTTAGCCGATCTGAGAACGGTCGGTCCGGTTAATCGACATCTTGTGTTGTGCCGCTGTAGGATGTCGCTCGAAGCGAAGGCCGGGTTTCCATCGCATGGAGCCAGTTTGAAAGTTTTGGTCTACCGGACTTGTAATCAGGCA
>JAESRR010000257.1 GCA_016764535.1 Cohaesibacteraceae bacterium
GGAACTATAACCATCAATGGTTTTTATGATGGTATAACTGCCACTTCCCTTGCTGAACGCACTGCATTGGATGAGCTGCCACTGGATCTTGATTTGTTAATGACTGAAGCAGGGCTGTCGCGCCTTGACGAACCAAAGGACCGTCCATTTTCCGATCGTCTTTCCATCTGGCCTACCTTCACAATTAACGGGTTCCACAGTGGATACGGCGGACCAGGTTCCAAAACGGTTCTGCCGTGTGAAGCTTTTGTAAAATGCGATATGCGTTTGGTGGATGGCCAGTCTTGCGCCGATATTTTTGACAAGGTTGAAAAACACATCGCGGAACATGCTCCGGAAGTCAGCCTGAAACGGCAAGGATTTATGGAACCTTCAAAAACACCGATTGAATCACCCTACACCGCGCCACTCATAGAGGCTTTCCAGCTGGCAACAGGACAGTCGCCTTTATTACAGCCTGCTCTGGGTGGAAGCCTGCCGGATTATGTCTGGACCAAAATTCTTCGAAAACCCTCTTTCATCACTCCATATGCAAATCATGATGAAGCCAATCACGCTCCCAATGAAAATATGGAGATAGAGCGTTTTATTAATGGCATCAGAACCGGWGCWGCATTGCTGGARACCCTTTCAAGGATGAACCGCGACTAGGWGCCAGACGCAAATCYTCCATTATTTGTCCACAGTTCAATTATATATRAYTATTTTTRCCWTTAAGGTCGAGCTTGCYTGCCAGTGGATATSACTCAACTTKATWTTCTCCATAAWTCGCCAATGCCAGGATTCAATATTATATATTGCACTCTCACTGGAATGCATTTTYGCYWATTTGTGAATTTGTAAAATCCAATTGGCTGCAAATATTATWTGGYRGTGCGYAAATGGTCCAGACWAWTGAAWTGCYGTTATCCATTAATGWTATTTTCATTCCACAAAGGCTTGCCAGACCASTGTTTGCAAGATAGCTGTGGTTYGASGCRGRTGCGTGRYTWYTGWCTTGCGGAANCTGGTTTKGRTGRCCYGSATAACAAACCTGGTTATYKRTAAYCGAWWGTCTTTGAACTGTATGACTGCACGGGATGCCATTCCCGATAATTTTGAGGTTTATGATGAAGGGCTTTAACGAAGAAAAAGTACTTTCGGTACATCACTGGAACGACACACTTTTCAGCTTCAAAACCACGCGAGATCCAGGGTTCCGTTTCCGCAATGGCGAATTCACCATGCTTGGTTTGCAAGTAGAAGGTCGTCCATTGTTACGTGCTTACTCTATGGCAAGTTCAAATCATGAAGAAACACTCGAGTTTTTTTCAATCAAGGTGCAGGACGGTCCGCTAACTTCTCGTCTGCAACATTTGAAAGAGGGTGAAAAGGTCCTTGTTGGATTAAAACCGACCGGCACGCTCGTGATAGACAATCTCAAAGACGGCAAAAACCTGTATCTGTTGGGTACAGGAACCGGCCTTGCACCATTTATGAGCCTGATCAAAGACCCGGAAGTTTATGATCGGTATGAAAAAGTTGTACTTGTTCATGGCGTTCGGCAGATTAATGACCTCGCCTATCAAAATTACATTTCCCAGGAGCTGAAAGAGCACGAATTTCTTGGTGAAATGATCCGGGATCAACTAATTTATTATCCAACTGTCACCCGTGAGGTGTATGTCAACACAGGCCGGATTACCAAACTTATGAAGTCCGGAAAATTATTTGAAGATATTGGACTCCCGGCGATTGATCCTGCAACAGATCGGGCTATCTTGTGCGGTGCTCCCGGTTTCCTTGATGATACGAGGGCATTTCTGGAAAGCAAAGGGTTTGATGAAGGTACAAGATCTCATCTTGGAACTTTTCTGATTGAAAAAGCTTTCGTGGAAAAATAGACCCGGCATTTGGTATCAAGGCCATAGCAAAACGCTGGTGGTCCTGTATCAAATTCGATGGGCAATTAGGTCCTGAAATCAATCAAATACAATAACACCCGGAAGAGACCCAGGCGAACTTCAGTTACAATTTGACAATTCCGCCTTCTCTTATTGATTTATCCGCCGCCAACACAATACGCAGTGAATTAACTGCATCACGCATATGTTCGGACAAATCTTCATCATTTTGAATTGCGTCCAGAAAAAACCGCTGCTCACGCAGGCACAATCCATCGTGGTCCGGTTCATCGCTCATATCAATCATGGTATCAGATTTCAGAAAAGCTCCATGCTCGTCCTGTTCAGCATGATGCACCCTGATTTGGCTGGTTTGCGTATGAGCACCAATATCATCTGACGCTGCGCCGCCCTTGTCTGTATCTGCAATTATAATCGACGCAGAACCTTTGGGACCGACCACATCTTTCACAAAGAATGCCGTCTCACTCATCATTGGACCCCAACCAGCTTCATACCAACCGATGGATCCATCGGAAAACGATACATGTAGGTGTCCGTAATTATACATGTCGTCGGCAATTTCATCGCTCAATCGAGCACCGATCGCCTGTACAGAAACCGGTTCTGCCCGTGTCATCAGGCACATCATGTCTACGTAGTGCACGCCGCAATCCACGATAGGAGAAATGGATTTCATGAGCGTTTTTTGAGTTTCCCATGTGGGCCCGGAACTTTGTTGATTAAGGTTCATTCGCATCACCAGTGGTTTTCCAAGTGACTGCGCTATTTCAACAAGTTTTATCCATCCTGGATGATGCCGCAGAATGTAACCAACCACCAATTTGCGATTGTTTTTTTGTGCCACTTCTACAACACGTGTTGCGTCTTCAATGGTTTCAGCAACGGGTTTTTCCAAAAACACGTGGGCCCCTGCCTCAAAAGCCTTGATTGCGTATTCCGCATGTGTATCGGGATAGGTATTAATACACACTGCATCAGGACTGGACTGCCCAAGAGCTTCTTCGTAACTGGTATATCGCGGATAACTCGATAATTGTTCCGGGAGTACCGTTTCGGAATTCARKGATCTCGCACAGAGTCCCACAATTTCAAAACCCTCAAGTTCATGGCAGGCAACCGAATGTGAAAGGCCCATATTYCCRAGGCCRACAATSAGAAGTYTRATTYTWYCTGYCATGATTTWTCCTCATCTGAWTTATTGATCCATKGTYGCCAGTTTTAATCCAAGGCCTGCAAATGTCGCAGCAAAAAYCCGGCGCAACCAGGTCATYACAATTGGYTTTGAAATGACRTATTTTCGRCARAGAGAAGCCGTCAKGCCGTARACAACAAAYACYRAAAAAGTCAAAAYCATAAATGTCAAACCCAGTGCCGCCATCGACATTTCYACTGACTTTGCAGTCGGGTCTACGAATTGCGGCAAGAACGCCACAAAAAACAGAGAGAGTTTGGGGTTCAATACGTTTATCAAAAYYCCATTGGAAATAATTGAASCAGCACTTTTGGGCTCATTTTGTTCAGAKARCTGAAGTGCACCCTTTTCCTGTAGTGTTCCCCAGGCCATATACAACAGCCATGCCACACCCAGATATTTGATRATTTCATACAAGAGTGCACTTGTATGCAGGATAGCTGCMAGCCCGAGAATGCTGGCAATGACATGTGGYGTTATACTCAACGTGCACCCGAATGCTGCCAAAATRCTTTGTCGAAYWCCRCCACCAAGACCCCAGGCCATYGTGTAAATWGCTCCCGTGCCAGGAATKAGAATAACWACTAAAGAAGTYAGAATAAATTCGAAGGGCATGATTACTCCTGAGACACAATTGGCGAAAAGTGGATCATATAGACACTWCCCGATGAGGCAACCCAAACCCTAATGTTCGGCAAACTGCCCGTTAATCCATGTTCCCTTCACTTTACCAAAATCATCCATCCAGACCATGTCCGCACGATAACCGGTTTCCATTTTTCCAAGTTCGGCATCCAGCCCCAAAAACTCTGCAGGATAAAGCGAAGCCATACGCAGCGCCTCTTCGAGTGACACCTCAAGATATTTTACTGTATTCCGAACCGCAGTCGCCATATCCAGATGTGCCCCGGCCAACGTCCCGTCAGCGGTTGCGCACCGACCGTCCGCAGCAAAAATCTCTACACCGTCCAGTACAAAACTATCGCTTTTNGCGCCAACCGTTGCCATGGCATCTGTTACCAACATCATTTTACGAGGTGATTTTGCTTTCAATGCAATACGAAGCACCGGCCAGTTCACATGATGCCCATCCACAATCAATCCGCACCAGCTGTCACGATCATCGATTGCTGCACCCGCCATTCCCGGCTCCCGATGACTTATCGGAGACATCGCGTTGAACAGATGTGTAAATCCGGTCATTCCTTCCGCAAGTGCAGCGCGTGCATGCGCATAGGTGCCGTTGGTATGTCCCGCACATACAATAACACCGCGCTGAACCAGATCGGCAATTGATCCGGGAGGAACGCACTCCGGTGCCAAAGTTGCAAGTGTGATACCCACCTCACCCAGTGAAGCTAAAAAGGCAACAGCGCCCTCTTCCATAGGGCGAATGATTGAATCGGAATGAACGCCTTTTTTTGCAGGGTTCAAATACGGCCCTTCGAGATGCACACCCAGAATACCCGGCACTTCATCTACAATCGCAGCGCGCACGGCAATAATAGCGGCTTCCATCTGTTCCCGCGACGCAGTGATCAACGTGGGCAACATCCCGGTTGTGCCGTATTTTCGGTGACCACGCATCATTTGCTTCAATGTTGCAACGGACTGTTCTGAATTGAACATAATTCCGCCACCGCCATTTACCTGAACATCGATAAATCCAGGAGCAAGCAACCCACCTGAAAGATCAATGGTCTCTATGTTCGCGGGTATCTTATTTTCAGCAATTACATCAAGAATCCTGCCGTTCCCGACGATTACCACCATTTCATTTTGAATGCTGTTTCCATCAAAAATGCTGGCTCCACATATCGCCGTGCGATGCATCAATGTGTCTCCGTGACTTTATTTAGATGTGGYGGCTTGTCCGGATTTAAWCCACGCGCAAGAGAAACTKCRTTTACAAGCAGATAGAAGCTCTGAACCATGGTKATTGGTATGAGTGCCGGRTGAACGCCAGCGACAACGGGTAAGTGACCGGAMGCGTCGCCGCTTGATTGAATTTCAGCWACAAATACATTTGCACCAAGWGCCCGCATCTCAGCGATCATKCCACCTGTAATCCCGGTTGCRACATCATCCTGCCGAAAWACCARAACCGGAAAATCCTTGTCGACCAGKGCCAKTGGRCCATGTTTGAATTCCGCCGCCGAAAACCCCTCGGCATGCAATCTACAGGTTTCCTTGAATTTCAACGCCGCTTCAAACGTAATCCCAAGTCCCAGCCCTCTGCCCATAACAATCATATTGTTGGCATCGCGAAATGCCGGGATTGCAGATGACCAGTCGCATGATAGCGCACTGGCWAGTTGTTCCGGTAACTTTACAAGGCCMTCAGCAAGATCAGATGCRTCACTTRTTTTGCGTTCCATGGCCCATGCACTCACCAGACCGGCGACCACYGCCAACGAGGCAATATAGGTTTTGGTTGCTGCSACACTGATCTCGGGTCCCGCACAAAGAGGTAAAACAAAATGAGCTTTTTGTGCCAAWGGAGACGTTTCGTCATTCACMATTGCAACAACTCTYGCCCCGGCTGCGCGYGCAAGATCAGCAGCAGCGATCAGATCCGGRCTCTTTCCCGAYTGGGATATTGCCAGGAAYAGYGTSTGCTTCATATTCGTCGAMACGCCATAAACGGATGCKATTGATGGMCCCTGGGATGACACATTCAATCCGAGTTGCGTTTCWATCAGATATTTTGCGTAAGTTGCAGCRTGATCYGAACTYCCTCTTGCACAGGTAACAACGYTATCCACCWTGSAGGATTGAAGATCMGCAACAACCAATTTGAACTGATCAGCATTGGATTGAAGCATTTTGGCAACCAGTTCGGGTGCRCTCCTCGCTTCAAATTCCATTTGTGTCATTCCATCTCCCTTACCGGGTGATAGAGGGGAAGTAATKYCAGCATTCGAGATCATAATTCGAGTTCCGCTACAAAATCATAGACGTCGCCCCGATAATGGGACCKTACAAATTCRATTGGGCGACCGYTTGCCAGAAACGAGCGTCGCTCCATATAAAGGCATTCCGATCCTACCGGTACATCCAGCAAGTGAGCCGTTTCAGGTTCAAACAATCGCGCTCTTATCCGCTGTAGTGCACGCACCGGCTTAAGGCCTCTCGCCTCAAGCGCTGCATAAAGAGACGTTTCCACAGCTTGTGGGTCAGGCAGCATTTCAAGCGGTAAAGTTGCGTGCTCAAGACACATCGCAGTACCGTCTGCATTTCTTACCCGAAACAAGCGCGCAACTCTTGTTCCTGGAGACAAATCCAGTGCAAGCACCTCTTCMGGTGACGCAACRCCGGTTGACCGATCCAGCCAACGTACCGTGGCACTCAGACCACGGGATGTGATATCTTCGGTGAAACTTGTAAGTCTGGATAAAGGCTGMGTGAGTCTTGTCGTTACAAATGTACCAGCGCCGCGCCGTTGCTCGAGCAATCCATCCTCAACGAGGGCCTGAACGGCTTTGCGCACWGTCACCCGGGACACACCAAGCATATTTGCCAGGTCTCGCTCGCTGGGCAAAGCATCGTCGACCTGGACATGCTCATCCTGAATTGCAGTTCGAATAGCCTTTTCCAGCCGCTTGTATAATGGTGTTGGCGATTTTCCGCCAAGTGCTGCCGACTCTTTTAACCTGTCGATTAAATTGGCTATATCTGTCATCAGGCCCTGCTCAATGATTTGCTACCAATCAACATACCAATATATCTTTTGGTATTACAATGGTCTTTTTATTTCTATTTTCATGGTTCAGCGTAATTCGGCTGTTTTACACCGAATCAAACGAACTCTGGATCAACATCCCCCAAACCAATCGACAATGCACCCGCAAGGGCATCACCAACCGGTTGCACATGACCAATTTCAGGTGCAAGACGCGCGGCAATATTGGAAGAAAGCGCGATTCCAATACCTCCTGCAAGATACAAATCCAATGGCTCTTCACGCATCAATTGCAAGACCAGATTCGCGATATGCTGTGCTGCACGATCCACAATTTCTACCGCAAAAACATCCCCTTCGGAAGCAGCATCCAATACCAGCGGTGCCAATTTTGCGTAATCTATCGCCCTGGCTTTTTCCAGCCACCCAAGTACTTTTCCCTGACCTGAGGAGAACAGGGAAACAARTTCCGAATACATAATATCAGAGGAATGTAGACCATCGCTTGAAAGCAAAGGACCATCGTCGAGCCAGGACTGCCAGGCTATCATNGCTTCAAAACCTATATATGCCCCGCTACCCCKATCTCCGCAGGGGAACCCCCATCCGCTGGCATGATGCACAACCTGATCCCCACCACGAACGAAGCCTGTCATCCCCGTTCCAGCAGAGACCATACAGCCCGAACCAGCACCAAAYGCACCKRCAAAAGCMGTGTATCCATCACTYGARAGTCGGCAWTYATARAAAYCAGAAAAGACKTCCTGAAGRAAYKCAACKGMACCMGGRGCAGGCATTCCMGCGAACCCCCCACTSACCAATGTGYGCTCTTTGACGGTGGCGGCATTCAGATTTGCCTGTTTACAGAGAATGATCCAGGCTTTGTCCAATTCATCCCGGACAGCGTCGGCTTTATGAAAAACATTACCGGCACCAACGCGGCACTTTGCAATCAGATCGCCTCTGGAGGAATACAGCGAGGCTGCTGTTTTTGTACCACCGGCATCGAGAGCCCAAATATAATCCACAGCTTCCCCCATTCTTCAATCCACTCTCAATCTGTTCAATTATTCCGGTTTTTTGAACACCAAATTATTTTCATAATYCAACAATTCGTCACTCAAAAACAAATACCACTTGAAAATTGGTTTTATATTGGCATTATCAAGATATCAAGTTGCATTTGGTGTGGACAGTCTACCCYGCAAACCTAAWTCGAACACTGTCCWGAGAGACGCTTTACGCWCGTGAATTGGATTTTTGAGTAATTACGTCTCTGNAYAMAACCGGGCTGCAACCAGCAAAGCCAATGACTTGGGGCCATAAAAGGCCAAAACGGGAGGAACCACAATGAAGCGTTCAATAATTGGACTGGGTATAGCGACTGCTGCTCTGCTTTCAGCAACTGCATTACAGGCACAGGCAGGTGAGCTGATCATTGAAAGCTGGCGTACAGATGATTTGTCGATTTGGCAGGATCAGATAATTCCGGCATTTAATAAAGTGCACCCGAATATCAAGGTGACATTCTCGCCCACAGCTCCRACACAGTACAATGCGGCTGTTAACGCCAAACTTGAAGGTGGTGGTGCCGGTGACCTGATCACATGCCGTCCATTCGATCAATCTCTATCAATGTTCAAACTTGGTAACCTGGCAGACATCACTGATCTTGATGGCTTGCAAAACTTCCCGCAGTTTGCGCTCGCAGCCTGGAGCACCGATGACGGCAGCAAGACTTTCTGTGTGCCAATGGCATCGGTGATCCACGGTTTCATATACAATAAGGATGCTTTTGTAGAACTCGGAATTTCTGTACCCAAAACAGAAACTGAATTCTTTGCCGCCCTGGATAAAATCAAGGAAGACGGGTCCTACTCCGGTCTTGCTATGGGTACTGCAGATCAGTGGGAAGCTGCAACAATGGGCTATACCAATATTGGTCCAAACTACTGGAAAGGTGAAGAAGGCCGAAATGCTTTAATCAGCGGYAAAGCCAAACTCACAGATCCTGAATTCGTTGGTGTTCTTAAAACTCTTGCAGCATGGAAAGACTATCTTCCTGCCGGCTTTGAAGCCATGTCTTACCCGGACAGCCAAAACCTGTTTACGCTTGGCCGTGCTGCAATCTATCCAGCCGGATCATGGGAAATCGCAGGCTTTGAAAAAGATGCCGATTTTGCAATGGGTGCATTTGCACCACCTGTCGCGAATGCGGGTGATACGTGCTACATCTCCGACCATGTTGATATTGGGCTTGGCATGAACGCCAAATCCAAAAACCCCGAAGAAGCCAAAACCTTCCTGAAATGGGTTACCTCATCTGAATTTGCAGGCATTTATTCAAATGCTCTTCCCGGGTTCTTCTCACTTTCCAATCACAAGATTGAATTGACCAATGCGCTTTCACAGGAATTCGTTTCCTGGCGCGGTGCTTGTCAATCCACGATTCGTGTGGCTGATCAGATCCTGAGCCGTGGCACACCGAACACATCGGATGCATTGTGGGGCGCATCTGTAAATGTGATCAATGGCACTGCAACTCCTGAAGCTGCAGCAGACAAACTGCAAAAAGGCCTCGCAGGCTGGTTCGCACCTCAACAGTAAGATTGCGAATTCGCTAAATAAACTGTCGAAACGGGGGCAATCAGCCTCCGTTTCGACTTTCTCGCCAAAATAGCTACAGTGGTGTAACAGCAATTTGGGGTGACGGGTGTGGCTACAAAAATCAAAAAACCGTTTCGTTGGCATATTGTTTTTTTTCTGACGCCAGCTGTAATTATCTACACTTTGGTTATGATCATTCCGCTGTTCGAAACAATGCGCATGTCATTATTCACCAAAAGTGATGTAGGTGTTGTGTCCTGGGTAGGGTTTAGCAATTACGCCACCCTGTTTTTCACGGATCACTGGGCAACCCAGTTCTGGAATGCACTGTGGAACAATCTCTATTTATTTATGATCCACATGCTCATTCAAAATCCCATTGGAATTGCAATTGCTGCCGTGCTTTCGATGACGAATATTCGTGGCGCTACGTTTTATCGCACCGCTATTTTCGTTCCCGCAATGCTGTCCTTTGTGATAGTGGGGTTTGTTTGGAAGCTCATTCTTTCACCTCTCTGGGGGGTTTCATTTGGCTTCCTCAAGGCCCTTGGCCTACAAGCCTGGTTCGCGCCCTGGCTTGGCAAAGAAGAATATGCGCTGACAACCCTGTCACTCATATCTGTCTGGCAATATGTCGGCATTCCCATGATGTTGCTTTATGCAGCCATGTTAAATATTCCTGACGAAATGACAGAAGCTGCCAATATCGACGGATTGCGCGGACCCAAATTGTTTTTCAAAATCAAGCTCCCGCTAGTCCTTCCTACAATTGGCATCATTTCGGTTTTGACATTCGTTGGAAACTTCAATGCTTYTGATTTGATCTACACCACACAGGGCGGTCTGGCGGGGCCAAATTATTCAACCGATATTCTCGGGACATTTCTGCACCGTACATTTTTTGGCCATCAAATGCAGCTCGGTGACCTGCATATGGGCGCGACGGTTGCAAGCATGATGTTCCTGATTATTCTTGCAGGTGTGATTGTCTATTTGTTTGGCATTCAGCGTCGCATGACACGTTACCAGTTTTGACGGGCAAGGGAGAACAATCATGAACCGCGCACGTCGCAATCTATTTTCAACCGGCATGGCACATCTATTTTTGGCTACATACACCGCCATTGCCCTGTTTCCAATATTGTTGATTTTGTGGAATTCGTTCAAGGCGAAAAAAGCAATTTTTCGCAATCCGCTTTCTCTTCCCAATTCGGAAACATTTTCTCTGATCGGCTATGAAACAGTTCTCAAACAAGGTGATTTTTTTCTATATTTTCAAAACAGTATGACTGTAACTCTTGTGTCCATTTTTCTGATCCTGTTATTTGGAGCCATGGCCGGACACGCTCTTGCCGAATATAATTTCCCCGGGAATACCCTCATGGGGCTGTATCTGGCCCTTGGAATTATGATCCCGATCCGGCTGGGTACAGTCGCGATCATAAAAATTATGTCCAGCCTGTCRCTGATGAACACGATTACTGCCCTTATTCTTGTCTATACGGCAATGGGGCTTCCCCTTGCTATATTCATAATATCGGAATTCATGCGCAGCGTTTCACGGGATCTGAAGGATGCAGCGCGAATTGATGGATTGAGTGAATACACAATTTTCATCCGCATCGTATTACCTTTGGTCCGCCCCGCCATGGCTACCGTCGCGGTGTTTTCGATGATCCCGATCTGGAATGATTTATGGTTCCCTCTGGTACTTGCATCGACGGAAAACTCAAAAACGCTCACTCTGGGCAGCCAGGTTTTCCTTGGGCAATTTCTCACTGACTGGAATGCGGTTCTATCGGCGTTGTCTCTTTCGATATTGCCAGTCCTCGTTCTCTATTTCATCTTTTCCAAACAGCTGATCCGCGGCCTCACGTCAGGCGCAGTGAAATAGTCAAGCGCAGGAAATTCGGAGTTCATTATGGCGAATGTCAAACTAGACAACATTAAAAAATCCTTTGGTAGCGTGAATGTTCTCAAAGGTATCGAACTCGACATCAAACATGGAGAGTTCGTTGTACTTCTGGGCCCATCGGGTTGTGGAAAATCAACACTGCTGCGAATTATTGCCGGTCTTGAGGACCAGTCATCTGGTTCTATTCTCATCGATGATGAAATTGTTGATGTCATGCCGCCTGCCAAGCGCGGTATTGCCATGGTTTTTCAGTCCTACGCGCTTTATCCGCATTTGACTGTTGCAGGTAACTGGGGGCTTGGACTGAAACAAGCCGGTGAAAAAACAGCAGAAATTGAAAGAAGAACCAACGAAGCTGCAAGAATTCTCGATCTTCATGATCTTCTGGATCGTAAGCCGTCCGAATTATCCGGCGGTCAGAGGCAACGCGTGGCGATCGGGCGTGCAATTGTGCGTAAACCGGATGTCTTCCTGTTCGATGAGCCCTTATCCAATCTTGATGCAGCCTTGCGATCCCAGGTCAGGGTCGAGCTTGCCCGGCTGCACAAGGACCTTAAAACTACAATGATCTATGTAACTCACGATCAGGTTGAGGCGATGACTCTGGCAGACCGGATTGTTGTAATGCATGACGGAATAATTCAACAGGTCGGGACGCCCAGAGAACTCTATGAGACTCCCGCCAGTCTTTTCGTGGCTGGTTTTATTGGCTCTCCAAAAATGAACCGGATTGAAGGAACTTCAGACGGTAAAAATATCAATCTTGGAAAAGCCGGATCTGTTCCGCTTCCCGCCGGACAAACGGTTACTGGCAAAGTTACTCTTGGATTGCGGCCCGCTGGTCTTCGTGCAGTGAATGCCGGGAGTAATGCCTGTCTTGAAGGCACCATAATATTGAATGAATATCTTGGTCGCGAAAGCTACTTGCATGTTGAGCTAACAGATGGAAGCCAAATTGTGGTTGAAGTTGATACCGAAACCCGGCTTGAATCAGGTGAAAAAATATTCCTCGAAGTTGATCCTCTGGCGATAAACCTTTTTGACACAGCAAGTGGTGCCCGCCTTTAGGTGCGCAGTAATCTCAGAGCATTCATCACAACAAGAAGTGACATGCCCACATCGGCAAAAATCGCCCCCCACAAAGAGGCAATCCCCGATAAAGTCAACACAGCAAACACTGCTTTAACACCGAGCGCAGCAACAATATTCTGATGAATGATACCAAGCGTTCGGCGAGAGTGCCTGATCAGCCATGGCAATTTGGACAGATCATCGGTCATCAGGGCAATATCGGCAGTTTCAATTGCGGTGTCCGATCCGGCGACGCCCATTGCAATTCCAAAGTTGGCCCGCGCCATCGCCGGAGCGTCGTTAATACCGTCCCCGATCATTGCAACAATTTCGTTTTTATTTGCAAAAGCTTCTATGTGCGCAACTTTATCAGCAGGCAGAAGGCCCGATTTCACTTGTGTTAGCCCGGCTTGTTTTGCAATTGCGTTTGCCGTGAGTTCATTGTCCCCCGTTAGCATGGTAATGTTCTTAACTCCTAGCGATTTGAGATCTGCTATGACACCTGGAACTTCCGGTCGCATGACATCATTTACTAAAATAATGCCATGCAGCATTTTTTCTTGCCCAACGCATATTGCAGTCATTTCTGAATGCCCGGACTTCGATAATGCCATCTCAATTTTCTTTTGATCAACACCCATCTCTTTTGCCAATCTCACAGATCCTGCCCAAACTGACTGGCCATTTATGCATCCCTTTAATCCTCGCCCCGGCAAATTTATTATCTCTCTTGCCGGTTTGCATTCTAACTCCCGCTCGCTGGCCGCATTCAGCACAGCAAGCGCGACAGGATGCGTACTGCGAATTTCAAGGCTCGCTGCTATCGACAGGATTTCCTCCTCACCTTCAGCTTCCTCGCACAATATTTCGAATAGTTTTGGTTTTCCAAATGTCAGTGTACCTGTCTTGTCCAAAGCCAGTGCCTTTAGGCGTCCTGGCATTTCAATATAGGCACCGCCTTTGATCAGGACACCATTTCGGGCAGCAGATGCAAGGGCTGCCACTATCGAAACAGGTGTTGAAATCACGAGGGCACAGGGACAGGCAATTACGAGTAAAACCAAAGCATTGTAGATTGAAGAATCAAATGTCTGATCTGTCACCAGCGGGGGTATTGCTGCGACTATTAGAGCAACCAGCATGACAATTGGGGTATAAATTTTCGCAAATTTTTCGACCCATTTTTCTGCCGGTGCCCGTTTTGTGTGCGCCTGCCCAACCATATCGACAATGCGTGCCAGCACGGTTTCATTTGCTCTTTTGTTTGATTTTACAATCAAAACGCCCTCAGAGTTGATGGTTCCCGCAAAAACAATCTCACCCGGTTGTTTCAGTACGGGCTGACTTTCACCGGTAACCGGAGATTGATCGACACTCCCGATACCTTCAACCACAATGCCATCAAGAGCAATTCGATCTCCCGGGTGAATAATAAACTTCGTTCCGGGCGATACACTTGATGACGCAACATCAACTTCTCTTCCGTCGTTATGTTGAATGCGCACAATTTCCGGTGTTAGTTTTAATAGTGAAGCCACGGCGTCTCGCGCACGTCCCACGCTCCAGCCTTCAAGCATCAATGACACAATAAAGAGAAACGCCACAGTTGCCGCTTCAAACAACTCTCCAAGCGCGATTGCTCCAATGATTGCAACAACCATCAACAGGTTCATGTCGGGGCGCAAGGTTTTCAGGGCATAAAACGCCTTCGGAATTATCAAAAACGTACCGAAAATGATCGCAAAATTGAACAATAACTGCTCTACAATAGGCATGGATTGCTCGCCATGCCCCGCAAAAATTTGCCATCCCTGATCGACATCAGATCCTGCGATATGCCACAGCAACCCGCTCAGCCAAGCCAGACTACTCAACAGGGCAAACAATTTTTGTTTCTTTTGAATACGATCCACTTGATCCGTTGATTTGCCTTCCCCGGAAAGCGAAGCCTTCATTCCGGTTTTGGAAACCAATGTGATGACGGTCTTGTCAGCTACCTCATCAATGCTGGCAAAAATGGTCATGGTTCTATTTAAGACGTCAAACGAGAGATTGCCTTCGCCACCAACGGGTCTGCCAAGAACCCGTTTGAGAGTACTGACTTCTTCCACACAACACATGCCTTCAATTTGAAACACCCGTTGTTGTATTTGTTTGTATCCAGAGACAGTTCCATCAGAACTGCTGAGTGGCTTAACGCYTTTRCAGCATTCAGAATGAGCGTGTGTTTCCATRTCAGTTTAGATCAAACCTTAATMAAATTTCYWGTTGACAGCAYMCTACATGCTCTAGTTACTAGAGCTTCAAGCACYAATTTTTCWTTTARAMWAAYTGCYTAAAATWCTCTCMRGACAACCAGGAACCMATGTYTCATGTACACAATCGGAAATCTGGCAAAACATACGAAYACCAAGGTTCCAACCATTCGTTACTATGAAAAAGCGGGGYTRCTGGAAGAGCCAGGYCGCACAGCAGGCGGRCAGAGACGCTATGATAAAAAAGCMCTMAAYCGKYTGGCATTTATCAGGCACGCCCGAGAGTTGGGTTTTGGACTTGAAGCAATCCGGGATTTGCTCGGAWTGTCCGATACACCGGAACATTCCTGYGAGCAGGCTGATATTATWGCTTCCGCACAATTAATTGACGTTCAGGGCAAAATCAAACGTTTGCTSGCACTCGAGCAGGAACTAAAACGAATGCTGMAGCAGTGTAAACATGGATCCATAGCTGATTGCCGGGTCATCGAAGTTCTKGGMGACCACAATGAATGCCTGCATGCACACCACAGTCAGGACTAGGCGATCATTTTGGATATATATCTGGAACTCATTGGTCTATTCAGCATTGGCCTTATAGCAGCAACTTTAATTCCAGCKGGCTCGGAAGCATTTCTCGCSWTATTGGCTGCGAATAAAAACCACTCWCTAATGRTCCTTCTGGGTGTKGCCAGTGCRGGTAATATCCTKGGGTCAGTGATCAACTACTGGCTYGGCATTCACGCTACCAGATTTCAGGATCGRAATTGGTTTCCTGTTTCTGCCATWCAGATGGRCCGGGCRCAGAAATGGTTTCACCGCTGGGGTCAATGGTCCCAATTGTTGGCATGGGTTCCTGTCATTGGMGAYCCYCTWACGCTRRTTGCRGGCGTTATGAAAATGCCGTTCYTACGTTTCCTGGCATTGGTCAGCATWTCMAAAAYYGGYCGATAYATTGTTGTWCTGGGTCTGGTTGATCAATTCATTTAATCYTTCAGAAAATTCTGTTTTGCACGCCCAAGAACAGATTGAGTGAGGYTTTCKGAAAGCTCTTTTTCATCAACAATGCCAATGAAAATSCCAACATTTTCCGAWCCACCGTTCTGTCTGGCTTTCAACTGGCTATCAGAAATCGTTGTGCGYTGAGAYGGACGACGCGCCCATTCTGCCAAAYAACCATAAAGTTCAATCAAAATTTTATCGTATTCCGGATTGTCTCCCAAATCCGTAAGTTCATCAGGATCATTTTCCAGATCAAACAGCATTGGTCTAAACCCGCCATCGGCGTGCATCATTTTCCATTTGGTTGTTGCAACCATAAACAACCTGGCCTTACTCGTTTCCAATCCCAGTTTTTTACAAATAGGTGACGATGCATAATCATATTCACTGATGGCATAATTACGCCAATCCCGGGGAATATTGCCTTCGATGAAAGGTCTTAGGGATTTTCCCTCGACAATGTGCCCGGGGACAAACGACCCGGCTGTTTCGATAAAAGTCGCCGCCAGATCGATGCTTTCAACCAACGCATCACACACCGACCCACGGGTGGCATCTGCCTTTGAAGAAGGATCAAAAATAATCAGAGGCACTTTAACTGACGGGTCGTGGAACAGGTCCTTTTCACCCATCCAGTGATCCCCCATATAGTCACCATGGTCGGACGTTATGACAATCATTGTATCATCCATATGACCAGACTGTTCGAGATACTTAAAAAGCCTGCCCATCTGATCATCACATTGTTTGATAAGCCCCATATAGGCRGGAACAACCTTGTCACGCACTTCGTCACGACTAAATGCCTGACCGATAACCCCGTTCATAAATTGCTCATAAACCGGATGTGGATTTTGCTTTTCACTCTTTGATCGCACGACTGGCTGAATATGATTGTGCCCATACATGTTGTGATATGGCGCTGGTACAATATAGGGCCAGTGCGGTTTGATATATGATAAATGACAGAGCCAGGGTCCGTCATCAGCTTTGTCTCGCTGCTTGATGAACTCTATTGCCCGACCCGTTAGCCAGGGAGTTTCGGAATGTTCCTCGCGAATATTGGCCGGCTTGTCTGCATGTTTCATAAACCAGCCGGATTCAATATTACCGTCATCATTGACGCTTGCGTTTGCGTTTTCATGCCATGGATTATCCGCTTCATACCCCTGTTGCCGCAGGTATTCATTGTAGGGTGACCGCCTTTGATCATACAGGCCACCGGGCCCCTCTCCCCATAGCCCGTCATCCCTGTCAAAAATATCAAAGCCACATTCACTCACGCGCGCACCGATTACACTGTCTTTGGCAATGCCCAGYCGCTCCATCCCGGCATCATCAACTTTCATRTGGGTTTTGCCGATCAGCCATGATTTCATGCCGCAGTCACGCAGATGATCACCCAGAGTAATCTCACCAACTTTCAACGGAACATTGTTRTATGACGCCCCGTGTGAATGAACGTAGCGCCCGGTATAAAAACTCATGCGGGATGCTCCGCATACCGGCGATTGAACATAAGCACGCGAAAAACGCACCCCGCGCGCTGCGATTGAATCTATATGCGGTGTGTGAAGATGAGGATGTCCGGCACAGCTAAGATAATCAAACCGCAACTGGTCAAACATTATAAAAAGTATATTGCGTGCTTTACGAGGCAAATGACCAATCTCCGGAATTGTAAATGAATAATCATTTTGCACTGTCAATGCAGTATGCTCAAGTTAACATGATAACAAACTACAGTTTTTACGATTCACTTTGCGGCCAATATCATGTCGGACGCTTTCTCTGCAATCATAACTACAGGTGCGTGGGTGTTCCCGGATACAATTGTTGGCATGATCGACGCATCAACCACACGTAAATTTTGTAGACCGTGAACGCGTAATTCCGCATCAACGACAGCAAAGTCATCATCACCCATTTTGGCTGTTCCAACAGGATGAAATATTGTGGTTGCAATATCTCCGGCAGCTTTGATCAAATCTTCTTCGGTTTCAACATGCGGTCCTGGTTTAATTTCCTGTGGGTTGAATTCGGCCATCCGGTTCGTGGACATCAATTTTCGAGCATGCAGTATGGATTGAACGGCGATATGTCGATCTTCCTCTGTCTGCAGGTAATTGGGTTGAATAACCGGCTTTGCAAATGGGTCATTTGCTTCGAGCCCAATATGTCCACGACTGGTCGGCCGTAGATTGCATACAGAGACCGTAATTGCCGGAAAATTGTGAAGTGGTTCGCCGAATTTTTCGAGGGATAATGGTTGTACATGATATTCGATATTTGGAGTTTCGTGTTCTGGCGAAGTCCGGGTCATGATACCCATTTGACTGGGAGCCATGGACATTGGACCTGATTGGCGCAAGGCATATTCAAATGCAATCTTTGCTTTGCCCCACAAACTCGCTTGTCTCTCGTTAAGCGTATCAGCCCCTTCGATCCGGTACATTGTTCTAATTTGCAGATGGTCCTGGAGATTTTGTCCAACACCCTTTAATTCATGGTGGACAGCTATACCGTGCCCTTTGAGAATGTTTGCTGGTCCAACACCTGACAATTGCAGGAGATTTGGAGAGTTAACGGCACCGGCTGACAAGATGACTTCTTTATCTGCAATAAATCGTTTTTTCTTTCCTTTTAAGGTGAGATCAACTCCAATTGCTTTTGTTCCATCAAATACGACTCGCTCGGCGTGAGCGTGTTTAATGATCGTCAGGTTTGGCCTGTTTTTTATCGGATTGATAAAAGCCCGCACCGCGCTCCAGCGTACACCACGTTTTTGATTGACTTCAAAATAGGCAGAACCATCATTATCACCCTGATTAAAATCAGCAATTTTTGGAATGCCTAACTCGGTAGCTGCATCTCGCACCGCATCAAGTATTGGCCAACTCAAACGTTGATCTTCAACCCGTAATTCTCCACCCTGACCATGGAATTCATCATCGCGACTGGCATGGTCCTCGGATTTCCGAAAATAGGGAAGTACGTTCTCCCAGCTCCAGCCAGCATTACCGAGTTGACGCCATTGATCATAATCCCGGGCCTGCCCGCGCATATAGATCATTCCATTGATAGACGAACATCCACCCATAAGCTTACCACGGGGATACCCCAGTTTACGCCCATTTAGTCCAGGTTCGGACACAGTTTCGAACATCCAGTCTGTTCGGGGGTTGCCCATGCAATAGAGATATCCAACCGGAATATGGACCCAGTGATAGGCATCTGACCCTCCCGCTTCGAGTAACAAAACCCGATTGTCCGGATTTTTACTCAAACGATTTGCAAGAACGCAGCCTGCCGATCCAGCTCCGACAATTATGTAATCCCAGCTGCCGTCTGCTTTCCGTTCCCGACTTTTCAAATCACTGCTCCCTCTTGGAAATGCACAATAAATTAGTAATATTGGCAAGACCAGCGTCCATTCGGACCCCGTTCATATTCATCAAAGTAATAAAGGGAAATTATTTTCCAGGGAAATTCGGATCGCCCTCGTCTCAATTATACAGGACCTGTTCCGCAAAGCGATAAGGACGTTGCTCTTGAACAAAGGCAATGAAGAAAAAACCATTATACTGGCCGCGCAAGCTGGAGACAGACAAGCATTCGCGACATTATTAAATACGTACTATTCACTGATTTATCGGATGGCTTATAAATGGTGCGGGGATCAAAGCGAAGCTGAAGATATTGCCCAGGATGTTGTTGTAAAACTGGCTACATCGCTCTCCAGTTATGACAATCGGGCAGCTTTTTCCAGCTGGCTTTATAAAATCACTCTGAACCGTGTAAGAGATTTCATGCGTGCTCGATCCAGACACGCGGTCAAACACGATGCGTATGGCGCAGAAACAGTGACCTCGCAAGCACCAGAGCAAGAACAAGCCCTTCTTAACGCCGATGTCTGGGATGAAGTGCGAAACCTGCCAGACAAACAACGTGACTGTGTCCTGTTGGTATATGGAGAAGAGCTATCTCATCTGGAGGCTGCGCAAATACTGGACATGAAAGAAAGTACTGTATCCTGGAATTTACACGAGGCACGAAAGTGCCTTAAAGAACGGTTGTGAGGTTTATGATGCATAAAGACCCATTCAAATCACTTGAAAACACATCCATTCCACCACATTCAATTAAAGCCAAAGAACATGCAATTCAGGCAGCGCTCAGCGCATTTGATCAAGTCCAGGAAGAAAAAACAAAAAGATTCCAGGGAATAGCGAATGAGCAACGTCCCATATCCATCATCAACCGAATAAAATGGATCTGGAACATGCCAACATATCGCACCATCGGCCCGATTGCAGCCGGTCTTGTCATCATTCCTGCAGCTTTGTTTTTTACAACAAACCTGACAACATTCTCATTATTTTCAGGTCAAAACGCCGATGACGGCATAATCGGCTCGGCTCCACAAGGACTTGATTCTCAAATTGCGCAGGCCGATGGCAAGCAGCATATAATCAAACCGGCTCAGGAAATGGCGGCTGTCGTCGCAGAAACTGAACCTTCGCGTGGATATGCACCGAAGACCGAAACCGCAAGTGTACCACAAAGCGCGCCTGTGGCGGCCCTTGTCAGACCACGATCATCGATCAAAATGGCAAAGCGCATGTCGAACGCGCCTCCTCCAGGCATGACGGTCATGCATGACATGAGTCAGATTGCGCCTGCTCTGGCGGACGATCAATTCTCCGAATTCAAAGACAATGGCATCCACAGAACTTCCAGCGAACCGGTTTCCACATTTTCAACTGACGTTGATACAGCTTCTTACAGTTTCGTTCGCCGCATGTTGTTGAATGGTAACAAACCTGCAAAAAATATGGTTCGTGTCGAGGAAATGATCAATTATTTTCCTTATGCCTATTCTGCTCCCCTGTCTTCAGAACGCGCATTTGAACCAACAATCAGCGTTTTTCCAACACCCTGGAACGCCAATACCCAGCTATTGCATATCGGCCTGAAAGGTTACATTCCGCCTGCAATCGAAAAGGCACCATCAAATCTGGTATTCCTGATCGACACATCGGGGTCAATGAACGCTCCTGATAAACTTCCATTGTTGAAGAAAGCATTCTCTCTATTGCTTGATCAGCTTGGGGCAGAAGACACAATTTCCATTGTTACATATGCAGGCAGCGCGGGCATGGCTCTTGAGCCAACCAGCGCAGATCAAAAACGCAAGATCCTCGCGGCGCTTGAAAACCTGAATGCCGGAGGCTCCACGGCGGGACAGGCCGGCATACAACAAGCATATAATGTTGCGATCAGTATCAAAAAAGAGGGGCAAAACAGTCGTATCATTTTGGCGACCGACGGAGATTTCAACGTCGGAATATCAGACCCGACACAACTGAAGGAATTCATTGCGGAAAAACGGAAATCCGGTGTTTCGCTTTCAGTTCTCGGATTTGGAGCCGGAAATTATGATGATCGCGTGATGCAATCTCTCGCGCAGGCCGGCAATGGTAATGCGTCATATATTGACAGTTATCGTGAAGCGCAAAAAGTACTGGTCAATGAAATTGGCGCTACGTTGAAAACGATTGCTTCGGATGTTAAAATACAGATTGAATTCAATCCAGCCAGAATTTCTGAATATCGATTAATTGGCTACGAGACACGCGCTTTGCGGCGCGAAGATTTCAACAATGATAAGGTGGATGCCGGAGATCTTGGCGCCGGACACACAGTTACAGCAATCTATGAGCTCACACCTGTTGGATCAACTTCGCCATATACAGACCCATTAAGATATAAAAAAACCAGCCCTGAAACCGGCGCAGATTTGTCCGGCGAAATTGGTCACTTCAAATTACGCTATAAGCGGCCGGGAGAAACAGAGAGCCAGCTGATCTCGCAATCGATTACAGATGAACAGGTTTTTGATAGCACGAATGCAGTATCTACAGATGTACGATTTGCGACCGCAGTTGCCGCATTTGGTCAAAAACTTCGGAACAGCATTTACCTGAAGAACTACGGCTACAGCGACATTCGAAAAGAAGCGCTCGCTTCAAAGGGCAAGGATCAAAATGGTTATAGAGCCGAATTCATCGGACTGATTGATCTTGCCAAAAGTCTTTCAAAATAATCAGGGATGGACACATCCCGGGCAATGCGAAAATTGTCCGGGTGTCTACAAGGGCAGTCCGATATAATTTTCGGCAAGAGCCAATTGAGCAGCGCGCGAATTTACAAGATAACCAAACTCGGCCTCCTGCATGCGTCTTTCAAAAGGTGAACTATCGGGAAACAGATGTGTCAGATTGGTCATCCACCAGGAAAATCTTTCGGCTTTCCAAATCCGTGCCAGAGCTTTTTGTGAGTAGGTATCAAGACCCTGGCTGTCGTCGTTCCGATAAAACTGAATTAGTCCTTCGGACAAATAGTGAATGTCCGAAGCCGCAAGGTTAAGTCCTTTAGCCCCGGCTGGCGGAACAATGTGTGCCGCATCCCCAGCCAGAAATAATGATCCAAATCGCATTGGTTCAACCACATAACTTCGCAGGACAGCAATGCTCTTTTCGATTGATTTTCCAGTTTCAAGGGTGTCCGCTACCTCATTTGGCAACCGTCTTTTAAGCTCATCCCAGAACTGTGCATCAGACCAGTCACCGGCGTGATCTGTCACCGGACATTGAATATAATAGCGACTGAGCTGTTTTGAACGCATCGAACAAAGTGCAAATCCACGCTCATGGCTGGTGTAAATCAATTCGTGTGAAACAGGTGGTGTTTCGCTTAAAACACCCAGCCAGCCAAATGGATATGTCCGTTCAAATTTCCTGATCCGGTCCTCGGGAATAGACCGCCGGCAAATACCATGAAAGCCATCGCAACCAATCACATAATCACAATTA
>JAESRR010000016.1 GCA_016764535.1 Cohaesibacteraceae bacterium
GACTTTGGGAGGTGTGGTATTTAGGTGGAACGCTACCCGCCTGTATTGCTGGCGCGAAATTGGAAGGGCGACACTGCTACATCAGACGGTCAGTCCTGGTCAAATACTGGTTTATGACAATCGAATTTCATTGAGTTTGAGCGCAATTGGCAAGAAGGCATACAAAATTCAGCCGATTGGCGTTGTCCTTCCCGAGTTTCCTGGTGTGGAATTGGACAAAAAAATACCGCGCGCCGCCATTCAGTCGATTCCCGGGGTTTGGGATAAGGAGCAACTTCTATATCTTTTAATTCCAGAAACTGTGCTGGAACTGCAATATTTGGGTTTTAATGATGTTTCATTTAACCCTGTTTTGCAAAATTGACGTGAATTCGACAAAAAGTGAAGAAAAAAAGCATTTTGGTCTGTTTCTGCATCTTGGCAAATGCATTAAGGATACCTAAATTTAAGGTCAAAGTGTTATAGCTTCGCTGTAACATCCATTTATGCCGCATATTCGGCATGATTGCGTCGAACAAGGATATGCAATGAACGCGAATTTACGCAACTTCGCCCTGTGGGTTATCATCGCTCTTTTGTTAATGGCCCTGTTTCAGATGTTTCAATCAGGCGGGTCTAAAAATAGCAGCGAAGTCGTTGCGTTTTCGGATTTTGTGACCGAAGTCAACAATGGCAATGTTCAGGAAGTTGTAATTTCCGGACAAACAATTGCGGGTAAATTTCGCAATGGCAAGAATTTTGAAACTTATGCGCCAGATGATCCAGGGCTTGTACAGCGCCTGACCGATAAATCGGTCCGCATTACCGCCCAGCCACTACAGGAGAATTTTTCTCTGTTGAGTGCACTGATTTCCTGGTTTCCGATGATCTTGATATTGGCAGTATGGATATTTTTCATGCGCCAAATGCAGGGCTCCGGCGGCAAGGCAATGGGTTTCGGTAAGTCCAAAGCCAAAATGTTGACCGATTCAAATGACCGCATTACGTTTGACGATGTTGCTGGAATTGATGAAGCAAAGGAAGATCTCGAAGAAATTGTTGAGTTCTTGCGCGACCCCCAAAAATTTCAGAGACTGGGTGGCAAGATGCCGCGCGGCATACTTCTTGTCGGTCCTCCGGGGACTGGTAAAACACTGCTCGCAAGGTCCGTTGCCGGTGAAGCCAGTGTTCCGTTTTATACGATATCCGGCTCGGATTTTGTCGAGATGTTTGTCGGCGTTGGCGCTAGCCGTGTACGGGATATGTTCGAACAAGCCAAAAAGAATTCACCTTGCATCATTTTTATAGATGAGATTGATGCCGTTGGACGTCATCGTGGTGCGGGCCTTGGTGGCGGTAATGATGAGCGGGAACAGACACTCAATCAGTTGTTGGTTGAAATGGATGGATTTGAATCCAACCAGAGTGTCATTCTCATCGCTGCTACGAACAGACCCGATGTTCTTGATCCGGCATTATTGCGTCCGGGTAGATTTGATCGTCAGGTTGTCGTGCCAAATCCGGATATCATTGGACGGGAAAAGATACTCAAGGTTCATGTCAAAAAAGTTCCTCTGTCACCTGATGTGGATTTGAGAATCCTTGCAAGGGGCACACCGGGTTTTTCCGGTGCGGATTTGATGAACCTGGTGAATGAGGCCGCTTTACTTGCAGCCCGTCGCGGTCGTCGCCTTGTGACCATGCTTGAATTTGAAGATGCCAAGGACAAGGTAATGATGGGCGCCGAACGGCGTTCATTGGTGATGGGTGAAGAAGAGAAAAAACTTACCGCCTATCACGAAGCTGGTCACGCTCTTGTCGCCATGCATATGCCYGCATCTGACAAAGTCCATAAGGCTACAATTATTCCAAGAGGCAGAGCGCTCGGAATGGTGATGCGGCTTCCGGAAAAAGATCAGGTCTCGTTAACACGTGAAAAATGTTATGCGGATCTTGCTGTTGCCATGGGTGGACGTATAGCTGAAGAACTGATTTTCGGACATGACAAGGTAACATCAGGTGCCTCTGCTGATATTCAGATGGCAACAGGTCTTGCCAGAGCAATGGCAACTCAGTTTGGTATGTCAGATGCTTTGGGGCCTCTGCAATATGCTGAAAATGAGCAAGAAGTATTCTTGGGTCATTCTGTTTCGAGGACACAAAATGTTTCGGACGCAACTCAAAAGCTGGTTGATCATGAAATCAAGGCATTTGTTGAACAGGGGCTCGAAAAGGCGCGCCAGATATTGACGGATAATCTGGATCAATTGCATTCAGTCGCTAAAGGACTGCTTGAATTTGAAACGTTGTCTGGCGATGAAATTCAGGGTCTTCTTGATGGAAAACGTCCGATAAGAGAATCCGAGGATGACAAACCAAGCAGTGGGTCTGCTGTGCCAACCGCAGGGACTTCAAAGAAACCTGATCCGGGACTGGAACCTCAGCCTCAGGTCTAGTCCAGTATCTTATCAAATTGAAGCCCGGATGAAAATCATCCGGGCTTTTTTTTGATCGTCCGGTTTACTGTTTCTTTTGTTCAATGTGAAATATTCCAACACATTATTTGAAGTTGCTGTAACCGGGTTGTCTTGACTTGGCCATAGTATGAACGTGTAACAGCCCAAAAAGGGTGTGAAGTATTATGACAAAAAAAATGTTCGGCACAGACGGTATTAGAGGTCACGCCAATAAGTATCCCATGACTGCTGACATTGCATTGCGGGTAGGTATGGCTGCCGGCCTGACATTTCGTCGTGGCGATCATCGGCATAGGGTTGTTATTGGCAAAGATACTAGATTATCGGGTTATATGATTGAGCCAGCCCTTGTAGCAGGTTTTACCGCAGTAGGCATGGACGTCTTTCTTTTGGGGCCAATACCAACTCCGGCGGTTGCAATGCTCACACGATCTCTGAGAGCAGATATGGGCGTTATGATCTCGGCATCGCATAATCCGTTCCATGATAATGGCATCAAGCTGTTCGGTCCGGACGGATATAAATTGTCGGACAAAGTTGAAGCTGAAATCGAAAGCTTGATCGAAAAGGACATGAGCGGAAGTTTTGCAACAGCCACCGGGTTGGGACGCGCAAAACGAATTGAAGGTGTGCATGACCGCTATATTGAGTTTGCAAAACGTACCTTGCCTAGAAAGATGAGTCTGGAAGGCCTCAGGATCGTAATCGATTGCGCGAACGGTGCTGCCTACAAAGTTGCTCCGGATGCTCTCTGGGAACTGGGCGCCGAGGTTTTCTCCATTGGCGTTGATCCTGATGGCACAAACATAAACAAGGACTGTGGTTCAACTTCCACTGAACAATTATGTAAAAAGGTTCACGAAGTCCGGGCTGATATTGGCATAGCGCTGGATGGTGATGCGGATCGGGTTATCATTGTAGATGAGAATGGTGTTGTGGTTGATGGTGATCAGCTTATGGCTGTTGTGGCCCGGTCATGGCAGGAAGACGGACGGTTGACCGCCGGAGGTGTGGTTGCAACCGTGATGTCAAATCTTGGATTTGAACGATATTTGACCGGCCTGGGTCTTGAGCTGATTCGTACCAAAGTGGGTGATCGTCACGTTGTCGATCATATGCGTCGGCACGGTTACAATGTGGGAGGTGAGCAGTCAGGGCATATCATTTTGTCGGATTTTGCCACCACTGGTGACGGTTTGGTTTCTGCATTGCAAATTCTTGCAGTTGTCAAAAAACTAAACAGGCCTGTTAGCGAGGTTTGTCGTCAGTTTGAGCCGGTGCCCCAGATATTAAAAAATATTCGTTATCAAAGCGGATTTCCTCTGGAGAATGAGGAAGTAAAAACCGCGATCAAGGCAGGCCGAGAACGTTTGGGAAGTTCAGGAAGGCTGGTAATTCGACCTTCGGGCACCGAGCCACTTATTCGTGTGATGGCAGAAGGTGACCAGCTTGATCTCGTTGAACAGGTTGTTGATGATATAATTGGAAAATTGGAACAAATTTCCTAAAATGGAATTCGGAAATTATCGTTGGTTTTTAAGGTCGTTGATACTATCAGCGGCCTTTTTTGTATACTTACTCTAAGCGTATAAATCAATGTATTGTTAACTATTAAGAAGATTTTTCATGGTTAACAGAATCTAAAAATTAAATTTTATGGTTAAATTGTGTAGTTAATACGTAATTAAGTTTTTTGCTCGATAGTTACACTTCAGTAAGGTTAATTTCCGCGACTTCCTTTGTATTGAGTTTGTGGAGCATTGTGCTGGAAAGGGACTAAAATGAACGGCCTCTTGAAGAGTGTTGTATCGGGTTTGGTATTATCATTGTCAGTTACAGGAGCAATAGCGGCCGACTTGCCGGAGCCTCCTGTTATCGAATATGAACCTGCGCCCGAGTTTGTTGAAATCGGATCTAGTTGGTACATCCGGGCAGATATTGGTTACAAAATTTATGCAGAACCAAGTCTTGGTCGTACGGGCGAGGAGTGGATTAACAGTGCTGCTGATCACACCGGGCTCGTGGGTGCCGGTGTTGGTTACAGGTGGAATGATAGCCTGCGCACCGACTTGACACTGGATTATGAATTCCCCACGAATATCGATGGCAATGCTCCCTGCGGCGGTTGCGGTGCGGGTCTGTATTCAGCAGAATCTGCAGATCTAAGTGTCTGGACTGTATTGTTTAACGGCTATTTCGATATTGGAACCTGGAGCGGGTTCACTCCATATGTTGGCGCTGGTGTAGGTGCTTCATATGTTAAGGTAGATAATGTAGCTTTCGTAAATCCCAATGGTGCAACCGGTACCTATGAAGGCGACGATAAATGGAATTTTTCATGGGCTTTGATGGCGGGAACGTCATATGAAGTAAGTGAAAATCTTGCCATTGATGCGGGTTATCGATATCTGCACATTGGCGAAGGCAAGACTAAACCTGTAAATGGAAACGGTATTACGGCACCGATTCAATACAAGGATTTGGCTGCGCATGAGTTCCGCATGGGCGTGCGTTACTCCCTGAACTAGGAAATAAAAATACTCGGCCATATCAAACATCGGCGTCCGTGAGGACGCCGTTTGTGATTCCGGGCCATGTTCGGGAAATAGTATACTTTCAGTAACACTGTTGACTTCACAATCCGTCCTCAGTATTCACGCCGGTGGGACACCTCTCCCCAACGAGAGGCAACTATCTGTGAGGATAGATACATGAATGTATTGAACAAACCTGGTCACCGACCGGGCAATCCCCTGTTTTCTTCAGGCCCCTGCACCAAACGTCCTGGATGGACGCCAGCCGTGCTCAATGATGCTTTAGTCGGACGATCGCACAGGTCAGCACCCGGCAAGGCAAAATTGCTTGAAGCAATCGAAAAAACCAAAACTGTTCTGAATATCCCGCAAGGTTACCGTGTTGGTATTGTACCTGCGTCTGATACTGGCGCAATGGAAATGGCGCTGTGGTCTATGCTTGGTGCACGGGGGGTCGATATGCTCGCCTGGGAATCCTTTGGTGAAGGATGGGTCAGCGATGTCGTAAATCAGCTGAAGCTCCCCGAAGTGCGTCTTTTGCGGGCGGATTATGGCGATCTGCCGGCTTTGGATGCAGTCGATTTTAACAATGACGTCGTTTTTACCTGGAATGGAACGACGTCGGGCGTTCGGGTTCCCAATGCTGACTGGATAGATCCTGCGCGTAAAGGATTWACCATATGCGATGCGACTTCGGCTGCTTTTGCACAAAATCTTGAGTGGAGCAAACTGGATGTTGTTACATTCAGCTGGCAAAAAGTATTGGGTGGAGAGGCTGCCCATGGAATGCTCGTATTGAGTCCCCGGGCTGTGGAGCGACTGGAAAGTTACACACCTTCATGGCCGATACCGAAAATTTTTCGCCTGACAAAATCCGGCAAACTAATTGAAGGTATATTCACCGGCGCCACAATCAATACCCCCTCGATGCTGGCTGTTGAAGATTATCTGGACGCATTGACATGGGCCGAAAGTGTCGGCGGATCTGAAGGACTTCAAARGCGTGCCAACGACAATCTGGCAATTATTGAGCAATTTGTCGTGCAAAGTAACTGGCTGGGATTTTTACCAAAAGATCCGGCCACGCGATCCAACACATCGGTATGTCTGAAAGTGGTTCATCCACAAATAGTCGCACTTGACCAGGACCGTCAGGCTTCTGTCGCCAGGTCGCTAGCCAAACGATTGGCCGACGAAAATGTGGCAYTGGATATTGGATCATATCGGGATGCTCCGGCAGGACTACGCATCTGGACCGGCGGAACAGTAGAAAAGTCCGATCTGATCGCGTTGATGCCCTGGCTGGACTGGGCTTTTTCCCAGGAACTCGCAACCATTCAGAACTAGTTATCTTTTGTGTTATGACACACATTCGGAGGTGAGCCATGGCTCCCAGAGTATTGATTTCAGACAAGCTTTCACAGACTGCTGTACAGGTTTTTAAAGACAGGGGCGTTGAAGTTGACTATTTGCCTGATCTTGGGAAAGACAAAGATGCTTTACTCGAGGCGATCGGTAAATATGACGGCCTTGCAATTCGGTCAGCCACAAAAGTGACCCAAAAAATTCTCGCACAGGCCGGAAATCTTAAAGTCATTGGGCGTGCCGGCATTGGCGTCGACAATGTTGACATCCCGGCTGCAACGTCACGCGGTGTGATTGTCATGAATACGCCATTTGGTAATTCAATTACCACGGCAGAACACGCAATCGCGATGATGATGGCTGCAGCACGGCAGATCCCCGCAGCGGATCAATCCACCCAGGCCGGCAAGTGGGAAAAATCGAGATTTATGGGTGTGGAACTTACATCCAAAACCCTTGGTATAATTGGTTGCGGGAATATTGGTGCAATCGTTGCCAATCGCGCACTTGGCTTGAAAATGAAGGTTATTGCTTTCGATCCATTCTTATCAGCAGAACGGGCAATTGATCTGGGAGTGGAAAAAATTGAATTGGATCAATTGTTGGCCCGGGCAGATTTTATTTCACTCCATACACCACTGACAGATAAAACCCGGAATATTCTGGATGCCGGGGCATTTGCGCAAATGAAACATGGCGTTCGTATAATCAATTGCGCGCGTGGCGGTCTTATTGATGAAGCAGTGCTGAAAGATAATCTGGAAAGTGGCAAGGTTGCTGCAGCTGCGCTCGATGTGTTCGCCGTAGAACCTGCGCATGAAAATCCACTGTTTGGATTAAAGGATGTTGTGTGTACTCCACATCTCGGCGCTTCGACTTCAGAAGCCCAGGAAAATGTCGCGGTTCAGGTTGCAGAACAAATGTCGGACTATTTGATCAACGGTGCGGTTACCAATGCTCTGAACATGCCTTCAATTTCTGCAGAAGAGGCACCTCGTTTAACTCCGTTTGTGAAGCTGGCTGAACAGTTGGGACTTTTTGCAGGTCAACTGACTGAAAGCGGTGTCGTTGGTATACGCATTGAATATGAAGGCAATGTTGCACAAATGAATGTAAATGCGTTGACCTCTGCCGCACTAACCGGTTTTCTGAAACCCTTGCTGCAAACTGTTAACATGGTTTCAGCTCCAGCTGTTGCACGGGAACGAGGCATTGCTGTTGAGGAGATTCGCCGGGATCAATCAGGTGCTTACGAGAACTATATTCGTCTCACAGTTCAGACAGAACGTCAGGAACGGTCTGTAGCAGGAACCGTTTTTGCAGACGGAAAGCCCCGTATCATACAGATTAAGGGAATTAACCTTGAGGCCGAACTTGGGCCTCACATGTTGTACATCGCTAATCGGGACAAACCCGGGTTTATTGGGCGCCTTGGAACGATGTTGGGCGAAAAATCAGTCAATATTGCTACATTCAATCTGGGTCGCAAGGAGCAGGGTGAAGAAGCAATCGCTTTGCTGGAAGTTGACGGGAATATGGACACAGCTTTGATGGACCAGTTGTCTGGACTTGAAGGCGTTGTTCAGGCCAAACACCTGACATTCTGATCCGTAATATCAATGAGGCCTGAATGGGGTGCATTTGTTCTCCGTTCAGGTAACAACTAATCGGTTGAATTTGATGTTTTGCTCCGGGTTCGCTGGGATGCAATTATTCCACAAATAATCAGTGAATACCCAATTGCATGGTACATTGCTGGAGTTTCACCCAAAAGGCCAATAGCAAGAACAGAGCCAAACATCGGCATTAGGTGGTAAAGAACACCGGCACGATTGGCGCCAATTAATTCAATTCCGCGTATATAGAAGATGTATGCAAGGATTGACGGTAGCGTGGCAACGTAGGCAATGGCTAACAATGTTTCCATGTCCAGCACCATGACTGCGCCGTTGCTTTTTTCCCATAAATAAAATGGCAGGTGCAATATTGCGCCAACGCCAATTGTAATTGTCAAAAAACTCATCCAGTGGATAGCAGGCCGGTTACGAATAAGAGCAGAATAGAGCGCGTAAACAATAAGTGCCCCAATGACCCAGATATCGCCAACATTGAAGGACAATTCGGACAATTTCTGTAAATCACCCTTGAGCAGAATTGTCATAACCCCAATCAGGGAGATCAAAATTCCCCAAATTTGGGCGCGCATTAATTTTTCTCGAAAAAGGACAAATGTCCATCCGGCAATCCACAGTGGCATTGTGGAATTGAGCAGCAGTGCATTGAGCGCCTTGGTTTGGGTCAAGCCGATATATGCCATGGAATTGTAGAGAGTTATTCCGGTGATGGATAAAACCGTCAAATATTTCSATGACCCTAAAATCAATCTCCAGTCTTTTCGCAGGTATTTGTACCCGAATGGAAGCAATATGAAAAAGGCTATGGTCCAGCGCCATTGYGCAAGGGCAAGTGGAGGAATGTGCCCGGAGACATAGCGACCCAAAACCATATTTCCAGCCCAGAATAAAAACGTTCCACACAGCAAGATGTAAGGTTGTTGAAATAGATAACGGATGAGTGAATGCATGAATTTGATCTGATTGATTGAATGTTGATGGCGTGCAGATAGCACAAAGAGAATGCCCACATATAGCAAATATTATGATGTTACGGCAAAGACTCGCAGTATTTGCAAAGTGTGCTAATAGTCTGCCGCACGATGTTCGTGCACCGGACCCGCACWMAAAACGGGCASAGCAGGAGACTCCATTCAATGGCAAATGTCGTGGTTGTCGGATCCCAGTGGGGCGATGAAGGCAAGGGTAAAATCGTTGACTGGCTTTCAGARCGCGCAGATGTGGTCGTACGCTTTCAGGGCGGGCATAACGCCGGGCATACGCTGGTTATTGATGGTGTGAGCTACAAATTAAGTCTTCTGCCCTCAGGTGTTGTGCGCCCCGGCAAAATGGGGGTAATCGGCAATGGTGTTGTTGTTGATCCACGTGCACTTGTTGCAGAAATAGATCGTCTGGCCGAGCAGGGCGTCGTTGTCACCAGAGACAATTTGAGAATCGCTGAAAATGCCACACTGATTCTGTCGATTCATCAGGAACTTGATGCATGGCGCGAATCTTCAAATTCCGGAACTAAAATAGGCACCACAAAACGAGGCATCGGCCCGGCCTACGAAGATAAAGTTGGTCGTCGTGCAATCCGCGTCATTGACCTTGCAAATATGGCGACACTCCCTGCCAAAATAGACAGGCTTCTTGGACACCACAATGCGCTGAGGCGCGGGTTGGGAAGACCAGAAGTAGCAACCCAAACACTGATTGACGAGCTAAAGTCGGTATCCGAAAGAGTCTTGCCTTTCATGGATTCTGTTTGGCGTTATCTCGATAAGCATAGCAAGGCGGGCAGCCGAATTTTATTTGAAGGTGCACAGGGTGCTCTTCTGGATGTTGATCATGGCACATATCCATTCGTAACTTCTTCCAACACAACGGCTGGACAGGCAGCAACTGGTTCAGGCCTTGGGCCCCGGTCAATTGATTACGTTCTGGGTATCACCAAAGCCTACACAACAAGGGTCGGTGAAGGCCCATTCCCCACGGAATTAAACGATGAGGTCGGCAAGTTTCTTGGTGAAGTTGGACATGAATTTGGAGTTGTCACCGGCCGCCGCCGCCGCTGTGGCTGGTTTGATGCAGTCCTCGTTCGGCAGACAGTAAAAACTTCAGGCATCACAGGAATAGCATTAACAAAACTTGATGTTCTTGATGGACTGGATGAAATTAAAATATGCGTTGGATACATGCTGGACGGAGAGCTGATTGATTATCTGCCTGCATCCCAGGGTGCACAGGCGCGCGTTGAGCCTGTATATGAAACATTGCCTGGCTGGGATCAAACTACAGCGGGAGCCCGGTCCTGGAAGGACTTACCGGCTGAAGCTATTAAATATGTTCGTCATATTGAAGAATTGATAGATGCGCCTGTTGCAATATTATCAACTAGTCCCGAGCGCGAAGATACAATTCTGGTACAGGACCCGTTCCAGGACTAAGATACAATCCAGATAAGGGTTAAAACGTAAAAGGGTGTTTTATGGCCGACTATTATTCAGTGCTGATCCGCGCGATCGGAGGATTGCCGAATAATACAGGTGATGCACGCAGAAATGTTTATGAGCGCGCACGTAGTGCGCTCGTTAAACAGCTGGAAGCAATAACTCCTCCGCTTGGTTCTTCCGAAATCACCCGCCAACGGCTTCAACTGGAAGAACAGATAAGACGTGCCGAGAAGGAAGCAACAGCTGTGGCTCTGTTCGGCACTGAAGAGCAACGTGTTGATAAAAAAGACGAAAAAAAAAATACAGACGAAAATGACAGTCAGTCATTGGCTACTGAAGAAGTTCAAACGGGCGTGGATGAGGCAGTTGTTGATCCAGATAAAGCCGAACTTACTGAAGATGAAAAAGTGGTCCGACGTGCCGGACCCGATGTCCTCAAAAGTGCGGTTCGTGATGCCCGAGAGCTCGGTGGAGCAACTTCGGAATCAGTAAAAAGTGCCCGTGAATATCGCGACATAATGGGCGACAATGGCGAATCGGGAGATCGAATCGACCCGGCTCCGCTAAATACCGAAAGTATTGAAGGGACTGTTCATTCAACACCACAGGTATCTGTTGCCTCTGATCAATTGCCCTCGGAAATAATTGCCACAGGTTCTTCGATCCAGGCCAATGAACAAAATCCGGAGTATCAATCTGATGGCAAGGAGCAAAAACACACCAGATCGAGTTTGCCACGCAGGCCTGCTATGGGCGGCGCTTCCGCTATTGTTATAATGCTTGTCGTCGTTACTCTGGGAGCTGTGGGATATTTTGCCTGGGAAGCCCGGCCAATTCTTATGTCTCTGTATGATGAATTTATGACGTCTGATGCACCTGTTGTTCAGGGTAGCTCCGATCGTGTGCCTTCGGATACAAATAGTTCTTCACAAGAACAAACGGATGCCGCGCCTGTCGCTGCACAGACAAGCGAAACGACAAAGCAAAATAGTAGTACGGCAACAGAGATTCAGGGTAACGGATTCAAAATTGAGGAAGCGATACCTCCGGTGCGGACAATTCGGGTCGTTACACCTGGTAGTTCAAGTACGGCTCCACAAAATACCAAAATAGTTGAACCAGGCAATACAGTTTCAGAAAGCTCTTTAGTTGATGCATCGCAGAATCTGGACGCAGTGGAGGACGAGCCTCAATCTCAAATGCCTGCAGCTGTGTYRGARCCRATTATTGATGTAAMCAGTCARCCWGTTGYGCWRGTRGARCCGRAAGTRCAAACGCAAWCWTTGGAWARTRSCCCTTCCGAAATWGTTYCTGCTGYTCCCTCATCNAAAAGCNGTCATAACAACGGYYGRRCAAAACGAARCTGSKCCYGTRGCTGARGWAAWTCARCCRGCGACGCCATCMGAACCGKTGGTTYTTGYCATGCTKTATGAAGAGGGAGATCAAACTGGTTCCCCTGGGAAATCAAGCAAGGGTTCCGTTAACTGGCGCGTTGATGAATCTAGTGGGCTTCCCAGGCTTCTGGGAATAATTGAAGTGCCCGAAAGAGGCCTTTTGCTGGAGCTTTCGATCGAGAAAAACTCTCGTGCGGAACTGCCTGCAACCCATATTATTCGAGCCACATTTTCAACTTCCGAAGGGCAGGCGTATGGCGGAGTGAAAGAATTGTCCGGTATGGCCTTAAAGGCTGGAGAACGCACGCAGGGACAGCCGCTTATTGGTTATGGCGCAACAATCACCGAAGGTGACTTTCTAATCGCTCTCGAACAGGAAGAAAATAAATTGAAGCATAATCTGCGTCTGATGTCCGAGCGGACCTGGGTGGATTTGATGATCAGATATAAGAACAATAAACGAGCCGTACTTACTTTTCATCTGTCTCAGGAAGGTGTCCCGACCTTATCCGAATTGGTTCAGAGATGGTCTGAATAGGCTGAATTCAAACGCCGGTGACACATGACACAATTTCAGAAAATGAACAGGTCTGAATTCGTGTGAAATGCCGGAAACGGTGCGGTTTATTGGTTGATCAAAATTGGACTGCAACGAAGTCTTTGTTGCATATCGAATTCAACGGCACGGATTTTGCGTGTATGACTGTAATTTCAAATGTAATTATATCGTCATTGAAAAAAAAGTCCTCTCCCGGTGCGAAGGTTAAGGGAGAGGACTTATAATCAGAACACTAAATTCCGATCAAGCAGATCGCGCTTCGGATTGATGCGCAAGATTGCTGCGATAGGGATAAAACAGCAATGCTGCCATACTACCCTCCACAATTCCTCTCAACTTCTCTTCCGATGAACCCAATCGTGCCTGAACTCGAATACCAAAAGCCAAATTCAGTAGAATATTCGCGGTTGTTTCAGGAACAACACTTGTTGGAATACTCCCGTCGTCATGTCCGCGGCGAATTGTCGTCGCGAGTCTTTCCTCGGTTTTCTCAAACTGACCTTTTAAATAATTCTCCATCTTTTCAAGACGGGGAGCCAGTTCAACTGCTGTATTGGTATAAAGGCAACCTAATCTGGGACCTATTGTGACAGAAAATCGGATCAAATCCTCGAAATAGATCCGAATTGCTTCACTGGCCGGAGTAACGGCATCCAGTCGTTGCAATTGAGCTTGCTCTGACTGCATGGCGTACCGGTCAAGTACGGTCTTGAAAAACTGCTCCTTATTACCAAAAGCATTATAAATACTGGCTTTGCCCAAGCCAGTTACATCAACTAGATCGCGAATGGATGTTGCATGAAAACCCTTTTGCCAAAAAAGCAAAAGTGCACGGTCCAATACGTCCTCACGATCAAACTCTGGAGTTCTGCCCACCATATCCTCCATGAATTTATCTTCGCAGGAGTAGTTTTGGGCAGATTGCTCAAAAATTCAACAACAGTTATGGAATATAGGTATTGTTACGTATTTAAAGCGGTTTGACCAATTTCCTTGGCAGATTTACGTACGGCTTTTTGAATTTTTTCGAATGAACGTACTTCAATTTGACGAATTCTTTCGCGAGAGACGTTAAATTCTTCCGATAAAGCTTCGAGAGTTAACGGTTTTTCCTGAAGTCGCCTGGCTTCAAAAATTCGGCGTTCCCGTTCATTCAGGACGTTGAGGGACTTGTTGAGCAGTTCACTTCTGAACGATAATTCTTCTTTTTCCGCTAAAGTGTCTTCCTGGGAATCTCGTTCGTCAACGAGCCAGTCTTGCCATTCACCACCTTCTGAATCTGCGCGGAGAGGTGCGTTCAGAGAAGAATCACCGGCAAGTCGACGATTCATGCTGATAACATCTGATTCGGGAACACCCAGTCGGGTCGCTATTTCTGCAACCTGGTCAGGATTAAGATCGCCATCGTTGAGAGCCTGGATCTGTCCCTTGACTTTACGTAAATTGAAAAACAGCCGTTTTTGATTGGCGGTCGTGCCCATTTTCACAAGGCTCCAGGAACGGAGTACGTATTCCTGGATCGACGCTCTAATCCACCACATCGCATATGTAGCAAGCCGAAAGCCCTTATCCGGGTCAAAGCGCTTGACCGCCTGCATCAAACCTACATTTCCTTCAGAAATAACTTCACCAACCGGTAATCCATATCCCCGATATCCCATTGCAATTTTGGCAACAAGCCGCAGGTGGCTGGTAACAAGCCGGTGTGCGGATTTTGGGTCCTGGTGTTCCTGATAGCGCTTTCCGAGCATAAATTCTTCATCGGGCTTTAACATGGGAAATTTTCTTATTTCACGCATGTAATGCCCAAGTCCGTCACCGGAAGAAGAAACGGTTGGGATGTTACCCTGGCTCGACGTCATATCAGTCTCCCTCTTTGAAACCCCTGCACAGCAGCGGGTAAATTCCAGCTGGCCTTCAAAGGCCCAGTTGGCTCATCTAGATATAGTGCATAATTTCGGGATTAAAGGTTCACAAGGAAAAGTTTTTTTTCAATGCGGCCTGCAACAGCGCAAAATCTTCGGGTGGCTCAGCTCGAAACTGAAGAATTTCACGGGTTTCCGGATGTTTAAATCCAAGTTCGCAAGCATGCAATGCCTGTCTTCTGAAATTTTCCAGTATCAAGGCTGCACTCTCTGATAAATGTGAAATTTTCGTTTTGAATCCTTGTCCGTATTCCGGATCACCCAATAGCGGGTTGCCTTTATGAGCCAAATGAACCCGTATCTGATGGGTCCTGCCGGTTTCCAGACGACATTCGATTAAGGACACTTGTGCGTCCATGCCAGGCGGGTATGTTTCAAGTGTCTGGTAATGGGTTATAGCTATTTTTCCGTGCAGTTTATGCACGGCCATTTTTAGCCGGTTGGAAGACGAACGGCCGATCATTGTTTCAATGCGGCCGGCAGATGGATGTACCGCTCCCCAGACAAGAGCCTGGTAGGAGCGTATCAGAGCGCCTTTTCTACCGTGATCAGCAAATTGTGCGGCCAGAATTTTATGGGCGAGATCGGTTTTTGCAACGACCATCAGCCCGCTTGTTTCCTTGTCAAGTCGATGGACAATGCCGGGCCTTTTGACGCCACCTATTCCTGACAGGCTATCTCCGCAATGGTACAGCAGGGCATTGACGAGAGTGCCTGACCAGTTGCCAACGGCAGGATGGACCACCATACCGGCAGCTTTATTCACAACAATCAACTGATCGTCTTCATGGACAATTGCCAGCGGAATATTTTCTGCATCGGGTTCAGCTGCTTCTGCGGGTGGAACCGTCACACTGATTTCCTGGTCGATTGAAATGCGATATTTTGGCTCGCGGCATGGTTTGCCATTGATCATCACCTGATCTGACAGTATCAGGGCTTTATAGCGACTGCGGCTATGGCGGTCGTCCTGGTGTGCAAGGAAAGCATCCAGTCGCATGGAAGCTTCGGATTCACCGACGGTGAAATGGAGTGTTTCTGTTTCGGTATCCAAGAGAGGAATCCACCGTGGTAATTGAAAAAAACGAAAACCCCGAACCAACAAAAGAGCATGATCTTGATGCCGATCTGCGTGAAGTTCAGGCCAAATTACGCCGATCTATAAAACGAACCGGCATTTACATGGCCGTGGGTATAACACTGGTTATTTCAACGATCATCTATAAATCGTTCATACGGGAAAACAATACCTCCGAAAATACCAAAAGTTCGATTCACCTGAATGAAATAGAAGTGGCAGCTGGAGCGCGAATTACAAATATCGCGATTGCAGGCGACACAATTATAGCAGTTCTGGACGAACCGGACCGCTCGGTGGTGTTGCTGCTTGATGGTAAAACTCTTGATATTCGCGCCCGAACAGCTTTCAACAGAAAAAAATAGAAATATCTTGTCCCTGCCTGGGGGCGCTGCTATGAACGCGCCACCTGATGTGCAAGCGCCCTTCGTCTAGCGGTTAGGACGCCGCCCTTTCACGGCGGTAACAGGGGTTCGATTCCCCTAGGGCGTACCACATTCTCCTGTTTAATGCGCAGCACATGTATTCCGCAGGCTCCAGCTTGCTGCTGAATTTGGCGCAGTCGGGATTTTTCGGTTTGTCCTCTCCCTGTCCCGGTCAATTCTCTATATCAGTAACGGTGGCCGGTTGTTGCCAATTTACACTTTTGATTATTAAGCAGTGGATGAAGTCCTGGTTGAATGTCATTCAAAAGCAGAATAAGTACCCCGTATATGTCAAACCGGACTGAATTCCAGTAAATGGGTTTGACGGGATCAGGAGTATTATGGATTCTCGTCTTTATCGAAAAGCCCTGTCGCAATTTGCCACTGGCGTAACAGTTGTAACTTCCGCAATGGACAATGGCGCGCCGGTTGGCATGACAGTCAATTCGTTCAATTCCGTTTCCCTTGATCCCATGCTGGTTCTTTGGAGTTGCCAGAATTCAAGTCCGAACCTTCCTGTCATATTAGAAAGAAAAGCTTACATTGTTCATGTGTTGGCTGACGAACAGCAAAACCTGTGTGATTTATTTTCTCAACCCGCTGATGATAAGTTTTCAAATCTGGCATTCCAGATGACGGCTTCCGGTCTACCTAAAATTTCCGGTGCACTGGCCTGGTTCGAATGTGAATTGATAGATAACCATCCTGGCGGGGACCATCGTATCCTGGTTGGCAGGGTATTGAATTTCGACGTATCAGCCGGAAATCCACTTGTTTATGCCCAGGGGGAACTTGGTTCGTTTTCCAAATTGGAAAAGTAAAGTCGATGCCGAATTTAGCAGATGTTTGAATAAATAAATAATTCTACCGTTTGAACAAACGGCGATTATTCGCCAGCAGCGGGAGTTTTCGCCGCATGTTCCAGGCGGCTACGCAGGCTTTTAATCTGTGTGGCGAGGTTGGGTTTACCAGCCAGAGTGTCGTCATTGGCATTCAGCAGTGATTT
Organism: Cohaesibacteraceae bacterium; assembly: GCA_016764535.1. GTDB lineage: Bacteria > Pseudomonadota > Alphaproteobacteria > Rhizobiales > Cohaesibacteraceae > JAESRR01. The sequence continues at coordinate 16,812 of JAESRR010000016.1, forward strand.
AATCGGAGATTTATTACCTTCCAGATCGGTCACCATATTTGCCACGGAAGTTGCAAGGGCCTTTATATCTTCCCGCATACGATGATCCTGCATCGATAATGGTTGGGAAGATTTTGAATTACTGGAGTTATTACTTTCGTCGGCTTCCAGTTCTCTTATGCGTTTGGCAAGCGTATCCCGCTCTTTGGTTAGAGAGCGAACCACAGCTTCAACATTGCTGGGGCGGGAAGACCCGAATTCATCAAGCTTGAATGTCAAATCTGCCACTCTGGCTTCCGCTTTGACACGACCGGCTTCTGCGTCCATCAATCGTTCGGCCATACCGGATGAGAAACTGTCCGGAACACCATCCTTGAGACGTTCAAGTTGTTTTTGCCGTCTTTCAAGTTGTTCATTTCGATCTGCCAGATCACCTTGCAATGTCGCCACTTTTTCCTCGAACTTGTAAATTTGTTTCTTTTGTCTCTGGATTGTTCTTTTTAACCCAAGCGCTTCGGTCTCTGTCGCGGATTTGGCAACAAGCAATGAGCGTTTCTCGGTTTCCAGATCAAGGAGTTGATCCCTTAACAGTTCGATTTGGGCCTGTTGGGTCGCCAATGATATTTGCTGCTCGTCCTTAAGCAGCGACATGTGATCCAGGTCAATTTGCAAATCATGTAATTGTTCATTCAGGTCAGCGCGATTGCGTTCAATTTTTCGCAAACTTGCGGTTTGTTCCGCGATTTCTTCCTGTTTGACAATTAATTGATCCTGCAGCGCTTTCTTGCTGTGTTCAAGTTCACCAACTTCTTTTCGGCTTGCGCCAAGATCTATGTCGAGATCATGCAGATCATTAGTTTGTTGATTAATAATTGCCCGGTCGCTTGCCTTGTCCTTTTGCAAACCATTGATGTTGAGTTCAAGTTTACGCGTTCGGACAGCGTACTGGGCCCGCACCTGGTCTTTTTCTGCCTGAATTTCATTGTAATGTCGGGGAATTTCACTGTGAATTTGTTTTTTTGTCAGGCGGACAGCCCGTCGCCAAATAGCAGGGATAACCAACAGGCACATTAGCGCAGCTGTTAAAGTTCCCAGAATAAAATACATGAGCGCTTCAATCACGCGCTAACTCCCGTAAAACCATACGCAATGTAAGCGCCCCACCGCCATCGTCCCCTATCATAGCTGTATTTGGGCGATAATTCAAAGTTTCTCGGTAAATTTACCAATTTATTACGTTTATGGTTATTCCGGTGTTTTTTGAACGGACTGCAAAATTTTAGCAATGTTATGAAGCCCAATTACGCGGCAATGATTTATTGCGAAATCGAAATTGTCATGTTCTCAGGGTATACCGGATCAGAGCTTCCGGCATACACCGGCATTTTGCGCACCAAATTGAAGTTAAAAACTAGAATGGATTCCAGGTGGATTTAGGTGTGAATTTCAAATACCCGACATTAATGCCCAATCTTGCACCAACTCCGGCTTTAACCGGCACAATGTAGACATTTTTGTTACTCAGCAAAGTTATCCCAAATCCGCCTACCACATATGCAGAACCTGCGACCCCGATGTAACGTTTGTAGATGGAGGATGTGCTCGGCAGGTTGTAAACCAGCATCATTGTACGCGCGCCATCACCACCAAAATCCCATCCAATGGAAGGACCTTGCCAAAATACTTTTTCAGATCCCTCGGATTTGGTGTGAAGCATTCCCTCGCCATATCGAAGGCCACCGATAAAGGCGCCACTACCTTCCTGGCCCAGAACATAGCCATTGGGCTGGCCATATTTGCTGATTGCTTTTTCAATTACAGTGGCAAGACCTCCTGATACCTTGCCAAACAGCCGGTGTCCTGCTTCCATAAGTTCACCACTGGTGTATTGTCCTTTACTATTTTGCATCCGGGTCTCGTCAGCCCAGGCCTGTGAACTACAACCAAATACCAGCATGCAGAATACCAAAAGTTGAGTAACAGGGTTTTGATACATCTTTGACAAATACATATGACTTTCCTCATTTGTAACCGTTGGTATATGGCTGGCCCGATTTGGTTAATGAACCGCTAAAAAAAAGCCATTTGCATGTACATCTTAATTTACCTTCATCATTGATGATGGTGTCAGTAGTAAGTTTGATGCGGCAAAGCAGGGTGTAAAAATGGCAGGAAATCGAAAAATTGGAACATATTGCCACTGTCAGCGCTTCCTGGTCCGGGCATTAATTTCAATATTTTGCCTTGTTGGCACCGGCTTCGTTTCAGCCGAAATTGGACTAACCCGCAAATTTATTACGGACGATGCAACCGGTGTCGCATTGTTTGGCTTTGATCCTGTTGCGTATTTTATAGAACAAAAGGCAATCGAGGGTACAAACAAGCTTGAGTTCGTTTGGCAAAATACCGTCTGGCGTTTTGAGAAGGAAGGAAATCTGGAAGCTTTCAAACAGCACCCCTATATATACGCCCCTATTTATGGTGGATATGATGCGATGGGCGTTTCTCGAGGGTTTCTGTCTGTTGGTAATCCGGCAATCTGGATAATTCGTGAAAACAGATTGTACTTCTTCAAATCTGTGGCAAATCGGATAGCGTGGTTGAATGACCCGGACCGCCACATATTGCGTGCCAGCGGGCACTGGCCCAATCTCGATTACAATTTACCTGGATAACGCGGTTACCCGTTATTCTATGACAAACCAAATCTTCCCGTAGACTTCTACGGATTATTCCCCACCTTGGCAAAATTCCGGTGAGCGTGTATCGCTGGAACAGGGTCAGGATTTGATTCGAAGACTGATACTTTCTGTTCAAATACTCATGGGGTTATCGTTATGCATGTCAGGGATGTTCCGGCGCTGGATCTGGCAGCGTTACTTTGTAGTCGTGTGTGTCATGATATCATTAGTCCGGTTGGGGCAATCTCCAACGGTCTTGAAGTACTGGCAGAAGAAGACAGCGAAGAAATGCGGACAATTGCCCAGGAGTTAATTGTCAAAAGTGCAAGAAATGCTTCTGCAAAATTACAATTCGCGCGCCTGGCATTCGGTGCCGCCGGATCGGCCGGTGCTCAAATTGACATCGGTGACGCTCAAAAGGTTGCTTTCGGGTACTTTGAAAGTGAAAAATCTGAACTGTCCTGGGAAGCCCCGCGGGTTTTGATGGGAAAAAACAAGGTAAAACTGCTTCTCAATTTGCTGATGATTGCAATATCCACAATTCCACGGGGCGGTAAAATTGATGTTCTGGTGGAAGGTGAGGCTGAAACTCCGCTCTTTACACTTAAATGTCAGGGCAGGCGAGCGCGCATTCCGGCAAATGTTGAGGCACTTTTATCCGGTCAAAATGAGCCAACAGAAATTGATGCGCACGCAGTTCAGCCATATTACGCGGGCGCTTTGGCTCGGGATACCGGAATGGAAATCAAAATGGTGTTGATTGAAGAACTGGTAACTATAACGTCTGCGATAAAAACCTAGGTAGCTAGTACTTACCAGGATCCTAATTAAAATATAAAAATATCCTCGATACGTTTCAGTCTATCTTAACCGTTTCGCCCGAAGATCAGCTTTGAACACAAGACCGGAAGTATGTAGTCGGTTTCGAAGTGGTGATCTTGGGGTGTGAGCAATGGACGATCTTTTAAGAGAATTTCTTGAGGAAACCAGCGAAAGTCTGGACGTTGTAGACGTTGAGTTGGTGAAATTTGAGCAAGAACCTAATAATACCAAAATACTCGACTATATTTTTCGACTTGTGCATACCATCAAGGGTACATGCGGATTTTTAGGTCTTCCAAGACTGGAATCACTGGCACATGCTGCCGAAACCCTGATGGGGAAATTCCGGGATGGACAAAAAGTTACACCAGATGCTGTAACACTTATTCTTCATTCTATAGATCGTATTAAAGAAATACTGCTTGGGCTGGAAAAGCTGCAAACCGAACCTGAAGGTTGTGATGATGACCTGATTAGTCGGCTTGAAGTCATGTCCGGTCTGCGTGACGTTGAAGACATTATCGGCGAATCAATTGGAAATATGGGAACGCTTGGGGCTCCTGCCGAAACTGACAAGCAAGAAACTGAAGCTCCCATTGAAATCTTTCAAAGTATCGAAAGAGAACTGAAACCCGGCGAAATCTCGCTTGATGAACTGGAAGCTGCTTTTCAAAACGCTCCAGGTCTTGAGGGATTTGATGCCGAAACATCAGCCAAGGAAACGGCGGAGGAAGCTGCAAAGGCTGCTCGAGCCGAATCCAAGTTCCCAAAGAGTAAGCCGAGTAAACCGATGAAAACAGAAAAAACAAAGGAAATACCACCTGAAGTTCCCGTAGTCGAAAAAGCCTCTGTTTCCAGCCAGTCCATTCGTGTGAATGTTGAGACGCTTGAACATTTGATGACTATGGTTTCCGAGCTTGTTCTGACACGCAATCAGCTTCTTGAAATTGTTCGTCGTCATGAGGATTCTGAATTCAAGGTTCCCCTGCAACGGTTGTCCAACGTCACAGCCGAACTGCAGGAAGGCGTGATGAAAACACGCATGCAGCCAATTGGTAACGCCTGGCAAAAATTGCCGCGGATAATTAGGGACCTGTCGCAGGACCTGGACAAAAAAATCGAACTGGTCATGAATGGCCAGGACACCGAGCTGGATCGCCAGGTTCTTGAAATGATCAAGGACCCACTCACCCATATGGTTAGAAATTCGGCTGACCATGGTTTGGAAGTGCCGGCTGAACGCAAGGCACTGGGTAAACCAGAAAAAGGGACTGTCACACTTTCTGCGTATCATGAAGGTGGTCACATAATTATCTCGATCGCTGATGATGGCAGAGGGCTGAATACAGCACGTATTTCGGAAAAGGCGATTGAAAAAGGCCTTGCATCCGAAGACGAAATTGAAAAAATGACCGAGCAGCAGATAAATAAATTTATCTTTGCCGCAGGCTTCTCTACTGCCGAGAAGGTGACAAACGTTTCCGGACGTGGTGTCGGAATGGATGTTGTCAGAAACAATATCGAGGTTATCGGTGGTACCGTGGATGTTAAATCTGTCCAGGGAGAGGGATCAACATTCGTTATCAAGATACCGCTAACCCTGGCCATTGTCTCAACGTTGATCGTTGAGGCTGCCGGTGACCGGTTTGCAATTCCGCAATTATCTGTTGTTGAGCTGGTGCGGGTTCAGACTAATTCCGAGCATCGTATCGAACGTATCAAGGATACACCGGTACTAAGGCTGCGCGACAAACTGTTACCTCTTATCCATATGCGTCAGTTGCTGAATATTGAACCTTTGGATGGAGAAACCGATCCAAGTGTTATTGCCAATGATAACGGTTTTATTATTGTCATGCAGGTTGGTTCGCAAACATTTGGTGTTGTCGTCGACGGTGTATTCCATACCGAAGAGATCGTCGTAAAACCGATGTCTTCCATGTTGCGCCATTTGAGTATGTTCTCTGGTAACACAATTCTCGGTGATGGCAGTGTCATCATGATCCTTGATCCAAACGGGGTTGC
>JAESRR010000258.1 GCA_016764535.1 Cohaesibacteraceae bacterium
TGCCGAGATCCCTGGAACGGGCCGTCAGGATGAAGTTGGCGTGATGGCCAATGCGGTTCAGGTGTTTAAAGAAAACATGATTGAGGCTGAAAAATCAGATGCCGTACAGGCAATTGAACATGATGAACGTAGATTACGCTCAACCCGGATTGCAGAACTGACCAAAAAATTTGAGGAAGATGCCTCCCAAATGCTCGGAGAAGTAACCAATTCAGCATCGCAAATGGAAGCGACTGCGATTGACATGGCCAGCATCGCGACAGCGACAAACAACCAGGCGACCAATGTGTCGACCGCATCTACCGCCGCAACCGAAAATGTTCAAAATGTAGCCGAGTCTACCGAAGAACTATCCTCCTCGATCAACGAAATTGGCCGGCAAGTTGAAATTTCGACGAAAATAGCCGGAAACGCAGTGAGAGAGGTTAATAAAACCAATGAAAGCATCCAGGCCCTCGCCCAGTCAGCAGGCAAAATCAGCGATGTGATTTCGTTAATCACAGATATAGCCGATCAGACCAACCTTTTGGCACTGAACGCCACAATTGAAGCCGCCCGGGCCGGTGAAGCGGGTAAGGGTTTTGCTGTGGTCGCGTCTGAAGTGAAGAACCTGGCTTTACAGACGGCAAAAGCAACAGAAGAAATCTCGGCACAGATTGGAACGGTGCAAACAGGGACAGAAGATGCTGTGACAGCGATGGGCTCGATCGCCACAATTATCAACGAGATCAATGATATATCGACCAACATCTCGGTTTCTGTCACTGAACAGGGCAATGCTACCAGCGAAATAGCCCGCAATGTTGAGCAGGTCTCCAGTAGTACGATCGAAGTCACAAGCAATATAAATAATGTAACGCAATCTGCGGGTAAAACCGGCGAAAAAGCCGACGAGGTATCGTCATCCGCGAGAAACCTCTCCAGTCAGGCAGAAACGCTGAAGGATCAGGTGGAGAAATACCTGTCAGATGTACGCATGACCGATCATGTCAGAACTAGCGATGATCAGGGTGATGATATACAACAGGAGCGTCGGGTGCTCTAAACCGACAGACAGGCAAACCGTCATGGCATTTCGAAAGCAGTCATACGAACAAAAGCACGACCACATCTGTGCCCACCGCATGTCCGAGCTATGGATGCTGATCGGTTTCAAGCATGACCCCCGCGGGGGGCTTGCGGTGGCGTGAACCAACCAGGGCTGCTGTGTTTCTCCAACGTCACCCCACCCATTGTGTCATTCCAGCGAAGGCTGGAATCCATAGCTGTGACTAGAGACAGTGGAAATGGCAGTCATCGATTTCAGAATTGAAAAACCCTGTTCGCGCCGGGGGGCAATTCAGGAAACACGACCAGCCCCGTGCCCGATCGCGGTTCAGAGCTATGGATGCTGATCTCCATCAGCATGACCCCCGAGGGGGTAATTGGGACGGAGAGAGCCAACCAGGGCAGAGATGTTTCTCAAACCCCGGTATCAGCCACACTCAAAAATTCAACCATTTGATCGCGCATCACAAACTTGCGTGGCTTGCCCGTGATGGTCATCGGAATCTCATCGACAAAACGAATGTGCCTGGGGATTTTGTTATGCGAAATTTGTCCCTTGCAGAAATCCAGCACAGAATCGGTGCTGATCTCCTGCCCCTGTTTTGTGACAATAAAAGCGCAAATTTCCTCGCCGAACTTCTTGTCCGGGATACCAAAAACCTGCACTTCGCTGATTTGCGGATGGCGGAAAAGATATTCCTCAATCTCACGCGGATAGATATTCTCACCGCCGCGAATGATCATGTCCTTCACCCGACCAACAATCGAACAAAAACCCAGCTCATCAATCACCGCCAGATCGCCCGTATGCATCCAGCCATCCAGAATGGTTTCAAGCGTCCTTTCATCATCTTCCCAATAGCCCTTCATCACCGAATAGCCCCGGGTACATAATTCTCCCTGCACTCCAACCGGGACGATCTGCCCGTCTTTGTCGACGATTTTGGCTTCAAGATGCGGATGAACGCGGCCCACTGTCGTACAACGCCGCTTAATCGGATCATCAACCAGGCTTTGAAACGAAACCGGTGACGTCTCGGTCATGCCATAACAAATCGTCACTTCCTTCATGTTCATCTGGCTGTTGACCCGCTCCATCACATCAACCGGGCAGGGTGCCCCCGCCATAATGCCGGTGCGCAGGGCTGAAAGATCGAAAGACCCCGTTTCCATCTCTTCCAGCATGGCAACAAACATTGTTGGCACACCATAAACTGCCGTACATCGCTCCGAAGAAAGGGTATTTAGCGTTGCTGCCGCATCAAATGCCTCACCAGGGAAAACCATAACGGCACCCTTGCTGACTGCCCCAAGAGACCCCAATACCATGCCAAAACAATGGTATAACGGCACCGGGATACAGAGCCGATCTGCCTCGGTCAAATTGATCCGGTCGGTTGAATGACGGGCATTGTTGATAATGTTGTAGTGCGACAGGGTCGCACCCTTTGGCGCGCCGGTGGTACCCGAGGTAAACTGGATATTGATCGGATCATCGGGGCCGAGTGTCGCATCAATCACCGGCAGGCGTAATTGCTGGGCCGGGCCACCAAGGTTTCTGATATGATCAAAGGAGAACACCCCTTCACCGATATCGTCTTCCATCACAACGACATGTTGCAATCCGGGGAGCTTTTTCGACACAAGACGACCAGGCTGACAATTTTGGAGTTCGGGAGCCAACTCCCTGATCATCTCCAGATATTTTGATGATTTGAAGGATTTTGCAAGGAAAAGTGCCTTGCAGCCAACCTTGTTCAAGGCATATTCAACCTCGGACGTACGGTAGGCCGGGTTAATATTAACGAGGATCAGACCAATACGCGCAGTGGCAAACTGGATCAAAACCCACTCATAGCGGTTGGGCGACCAGATGCCGACACGATCACCTTTCACAAGCCCCATGGCCAGAAGACCGGAGGCAAGAGCATCAATATCCCGGTCAAAATCATAATAGCTGTAGCGTTCGCCGGTATCGCTAAAAACCACTGCATCTCGCGGCCCGAACCGTGCGACGGTCTCGCGCAGCAATTCGGGTATTGTTATATAACGCAGGGGCGTTTGCGTATTTCCCTGGACGTGGGATGTACCATCCAGCGGCGCGCCCATTGCATCATCGCTGTTTGAAACCGGTGCACCAAAGTTGGTGATTTGTACTGCAAGGCTCTCGTTTAAAATGGACATTGATCAGTTCCCTACATTTCCCGCCAGTCGTCACTTTGTTCAAAAGCATGTGCAGCCTGGTAAATTTTCATCTCGCCATAGTTCGGCCCGACCAGCATCATACCGATTGGCAATCCTTCGCCAAGGCCGCAGGGCACATTCATCGCCGGTAATCCGCCATTAAACGGGGCTGTATTGCCGATCATCTCAAAAGCGCGCTGCACGTAAAGACTGATCGAACAATCAGCGGGAGGGATTTCCTGCGGTTTCATCGGCACGGTCGGCATCAGCAAAATGTCATATTGCCGGAGAGCGGCTGCATATTTTTCATTGACCTTGCGCATGAGATTTTGCGCCTTGCCATAAAAGCGACCACGATATTGTTCCTGAAAATATTCCCCAAGGAACATGCAGGTCTTGAGCGAATGGCTAAGTTCATCCGGGCGACTGCGCCATTGCGCCATATGATCGATCATCGAGGGCAGAAACAGGCCGCGATAATTGGTACCGGCCGAGTTGCCGCGCATCATGCCATCCTGCAAACCCTCAACTGTGATAGCCGTCCAGCAATCAACTGCCAGATGATGATCTGGAATGGATATTTCCTCGATTTTTGCACCCAGCGCAGAGAACCTGTCGGCGGCGGCAAGAACAATCCGGTCAACATCCTCGTCACTTTCGGGACGATGAAAGCCTTCCTTGAGGATACCAATTTTGAGGCCATTGGCACCCTTGCCCAGCGCATCTGTATATCTATGGGTTTGGGGCTTGTACTGGCGCGGATCAAGACCATCTTCACCGGCAAGTACTTCCAGTAACAGGGCATTATCCGCCACGCTTGAAGTAACCGGCCCGATATGATCAATGGTCTGCTCGATTGGCATAATACCGGTATAGGGCACAAGACCGTGGGTCGCCTTCATACCATACACACCGCAGTTTGAAGACGGGATGCGGATCGAACCACCCTGATCACCGGCGATCGCCATATCGACTTCACCCGATGCAACAAGTGCTGTTGAACCACCCGAAGAACCACCGGCCATATAGCCGCGCTTCCATGGATTGTGGATCGGGCCCTTGGCATTGGTGTGCGACCCGCCGGACAGGCAAAAATTCTCGCAACTCGATTTCCCGGCAATGGTCGCACCGGCATCGAGCATCCTTGTGACAATTGTCGCGTCAATCTCGGGCGTATAGCCCTCCATAATCGACGAGCCATTCATCATCGGCACACCGGCTAGGCAAACAGTATCTTTCAGCGCAATGGTTTTGCCGCGCAGCGGACCATCGACCGCGCCCTTGATGTTGGTCTTTATGTACCAGGCATTTAGCGGATTTTCGCTGGCATCGGGATAATGCCCTGGTGATCTTGGATAGTGTACCTGCGGCAGATAATCCGGCGTCGCATCAAGCCTGTCGTAGGATTGCATATAGGGTTCGATTATCTGGACGTATTCTGCCAGCTCTTCATCCGTCAAGCTCATACCAAAGCGCTGCGCCATATCACGCATTTGAGAAAGCGTCGGGCGTTTAATTGTCATAGTGGTCACCACGGATTGAGGACTGGCATTTGGCGAAGAGGCAGATTGTCGAGGGGCACTTTTGTGACTGGATATTGGTTGTTCGCTCCGGCTACCCTTTGTGGCGGTAACAGGAGATGGACTGGCAGTTGATTGAGGTGAGGCGGATTGTGGTGCAGGAGTTGATACGACGGCATTGCCCCTTGTCGAGCGCGCAGCGCCAAACCCCAGAAACTGATCAATACGCGCCTGATCAGACAACTCCGACCGGGCCAGTTCACCAGTGATCCGGCCATTTTCCAGAACCAGAACCCGATCAGACAAATCAGCGATGAAGTCAAAATTCTGTTCAACCAACAGGATCGAAAGGCCCCGTTCCTCACGCAATTTGAGCAATGTTTCGGCCATCTCCTCGATGATTGATGGCTGGATGCCTTCTGTTGGTTCATCAAGTAACAAAAATTCCGGATCACCCATCAAACACCTGGCCAGCGCCAGTAGCTGCTGTTCACCACCCGAAAGCGCGCCGCCATCCCTGTCGAGCAGGGGGTGAAGCCTCGGGAAATCGGCCAGCACCGTTTCCATCACCTCTTCTTCGCTGCCGCCGGAATAATCATGCCAGGCAAAGCGTAGATTRTCCCGCACACTAAGCTGCGGGAAGATACCGCGACCCTGGGGAACATATCCAATGCCCATGCCAGCCCGTTCATTGGGTGATTTTCCGGTGATGTCAGTCCCGTGAAAGCGTACACTTCCCGAACTTGCCGGAAGGAACCCCATAACCGTTTTCAGTAAAGTGGATTTACCCATCCCATTATGGCCAAGAATGCCAACCACTTCATTTTCAGCGACTGAAAAATCGATGCCATGCAACACCGGTACTTTACCATAACCGCCAGACAGGCCCTTGATATCTATGAGTATTGTTTGTTCTTCCTGTGTCATCAGGCTTTCTTTCCAAGATAGACATTACGCACGACCGGGTCCGACATCACCTTGTCGACGTGATCCTCCATCAACACTTTGCCCTGATGAAATACTGTGACTGTTGAGGCGATGGATCGGATGAATTGCATGTCATGTTCAACGATCACAACCGCTGCTGTTTTGGTAATCTCGCGAATGACATCGCTCATGCGATCAACATCTTCAGCAGTCATACCAGCGGCAGGCTCATCAAGCAGAACCAGCCATGGATCGGCAACAACAACCAGCCCGAGCTCGACCCGCTGGCGTTCACCATGAGCCAGATGACCCAGTTCCGCTTTAGCGATTGATCCCAGCGCCAGCCTTTCGATGATCTCATCGGCTTTGCGGGTGGCCTCGATCGAGGACATAAACCGGCGACCGGCCATCCAGATATTTTCAAAAACGCTCAACCCGTCCATGACATTGGGCATCTGTGTTTTGATGCCAACGCCAAAAGCTGCAACCTGATGCGGATGCCAGCCGGTGGTTTCCTGATTGCGCATAAACACCTGGCCCTCGCTTGGTGTCAGCAATCCGGTTACGCATTTAAAGAAGGTGGATTTACCTGCGCCATTCGGCCCTATCAGGCAGCGCAATTCTCCGGCGCGGAGGGTAAAGTCAACGTTATTGGACGCAACAACACCGCCAAAGCGCATTGTCAGACCCACTGTTTCCAGAACGATTTCAGCCATTTGCACGTCCCTCCCCGCGTAAATCCCGACCTGTTCTGCGATTTGCACGACGATTGCGCGGCTGGCGTTTTGATCGGCGACCAATACTTGCGCGCCACAGGGCCGCAACAGCAGGAACAATGCCTTTGGGCAGGAACAATACGAACAGAACGAGGATAATCCCGGTGATCAACGAGTTGTCGATGAGCGATTGTTGCCCCAGCAGGAACTTCATATAGGCAAGGCCCGCGGCACCGATTATTGGCCCAAACCGGGTGCCAAGCCCGCCAACGATGCACCAGATGATAATCTCGGCAGACTGGCCAAGACTGAACAGCCCTGGGGTGACGATTTCACCCCAGTTTGCAAAAAACGCCCCTGCGAGACCGGCAATGGCAGCGCCAATTGAAAACAGTACCGTTTTGCGGGCCTGCACGTCATAACCCATCAGGGAAACGCGGGTTTCATTTTCGCGAATACCGACCGCAATACGGCCAAATGAAGAGCGCAATAACCAGGTGACAAAAAAGAACACCATCAACAGGGCAATCGCACAGACATAATACAGCGCATCACCCCAGATATATTCTTCCGGCTGCCCTGGAATATTGAGCGTATGGAACCCTGGAATACCGTTGAACCCGCCAATGCGCGCCTCACCGATAACATATTGCGGACCGGCAGTTGAGTTGACGAATTTGAACAGAATGAGCGTTACCACCAGCGTGATAACCCCCAGATATACATCGGTCAGACGACCATAGAACATCAATGCACCCAGAAGGGCTGCAAAGATGCCGGGCACGATCATCGCCAGCAACATCGGGATCGTACTTTCACCGAAATTTATGGCGGCAATTGCGTAAGTATAGGCGCCCAGGCCAAAGAAAGCAGCCTGTCCAAAACACAATATGCCGCCAAAGCCCCATATAAGGCCAAGACTTAAGGCAAGCATGCCATAGATGATGAGAAGTGTGAGCGTGTAGGTACTGATCATCATTGGCATCAACCAGATCAGAATGATTGCAACACCCAAAGCGACAATATCCTGTTTGCCCCATTGCATAGACATTACATTTTCCCCCTGAAAAACTTGCCGGTGACACCCTGCGGAAGAAGGCGCAGCAGGATCACGGCAGAGACCAGAAGAGCGACTTCACCAAACACCGGCGAAATCCAGAATGTGAAAATTTGATTGACAATACCGAACAGGCCCGAACTGCTTATCAGGCCAAATATCAATGAGGGACCACCCGCAATTACGGTGATGAAAGCCTTGGCGATATACGCGCCGCCCGATGTGGGGACGAGACCAACAAGCGGGGCAAGGATAGCGCCCGCAAGACCAGACAAAGCCGAGCCGCAAAAGAACGTCACCATATAAACCCGGTCGGGGCTGTAACCCAGCGCGGCTGCGATATCCGACCGCTGCATGGTGCCCCGCGCGATCAGCCCAAGCCGGGTGGTTTTCAATAACACGTACATGGCGATCATCAGCATGATGGACATGGAGATAATAAAGAAATTGTAGCCGTTGATCTGGTAATTCCCTACCGCAAATCCGGTAATCGGTGTGGTGATACTGGTGGTGGTATTGCCAAATATCATTGTCGCCATACCGATGAAAAACAGGCTCAGACCCCACGTTGCAAGCATGGTATCAACCAGGCGRCCATASAGATGCCGGATAACGAGACGCTCCACCACAAGGCCRATCAGGCCAACAATMAGYGGCGCGACAATCAACATCGCMACAAAWACRTTRATGCCCAGATTAACAGCWGTRATGGTCGCGTAACCGCCCATCATCATGAACTCGCCATGGGCAAGATTGATGACTTTCATCATCCCGAAAACCACCGCAAGTCCCGCACTTATCAGGGCCAGAGAGGCGACGGCGTAGAGAACTTCTACAAGTATTACGAAGGACAGATCCATGCAGTTTCACGAATTTTGGCAGCCCGGAACACTCCGCGACGACGGGTTGAAAGTAAGGGCAGCACGAATGCTGCCCCCACGAATAGGATCCAGGGAGACCTAGATCTCTATTTCGAACTGTTTGTTGATGTYCGGATTGGCYTCCAGATCACACAYAGCCTGGGTATCAAACGGCTGGCGTTGTGGCAGGGTTTTGATGACCTTCATTTTCTGGTCCTGAATTTCCATCAGGTGGACATCCAGAATTGCATGATGGGTTAACGGATCAACAGACACCTTGCCGCCGGGTCCCATGATGGAAATACCKGTTTCCAGGGCCGCGATGATCTTGTCCCGATCGAGCGAACCAGCCTTGCGGACACCTTCAGCCCAGGTCAAAACACCCTGGTAGTTGGAAACAGCAATCTCGTGCATGCTCTGATCACCATCATTGGCATCAGACCAGCTTTTCAGGAAGGCGCTGTTTTCCGGGGTGTTCAGTTCCTGACTGTAATTGTAGGCAACCATAATTCCGTTGCCTTCTGCTGCTGTCAAAACCTTGTGTTCATTGCCAACGCCAAGTGTCGTTGAAGCCAGAGGGATTTTATCCTTCATACCCGCAGCCGCCCATTGACGGAAGAAAGAAAGATGTGCGCCACCAACCAGTGGTGCAATGATCAAATCGGGACCAACWGTYTGAATTTTGGTGATTGTCGATCCGAAATCGGACACATCCAGCGGGAAGAAATCAACACCAACGGTTTGGCCACCATTATCGGCAACGAACTTCTGTATCCACTTCGCAGTGATCTGACCATAATTGTAATCAGCCGCAAGAATGTAGACATTCATGCCGGATTTACTCATGGCATAGGGAACCAGCGCTTCGACCTGTTGGGCAGGCGTCACACCATTGATGAAGATGTTGCGATCACAGACGCCACCTTCATACAAAACATTGTAGAAATACAGGGTTTTGGTTTTGCGCATGGTCTGGCGAATGGCTTCACGTGATGCCGAAAGAATACCGCCATGCACCACATCTACCTTGTCCACGCGGGTAAGCTGCTGGCCATATTGCGAATATAGCGCCATGTCGGACTGGGTATCGTACGAGATGACCTCAACCTGTTTACCCAACAGGCCGCCGTCTGCATTGATTTGGCTGACCGCCAGGCGAAGCGCCATATCCATCGGTTTGCCATAGGCATCAAAGATACCCGAAGTATCRAGAATGGACCCAAGTTTAATGGTATCGCCTGCTATCGCCATGGAAGGCAACATCAGTGCTCCYCCCAGAGCYGCACCGGATTTCAAYAAATTTCTTCTGCTAATAGTCATGGTTTTCCTCCCTGCGCATGGTCTCCCGGCCATGCTCGTTAATACGCCTTACTTCTTTTCGTCTTTTGCCTTGATRCGATTGGCATAATCGGCSGTRCGGCCWGCCAGGTTGGCGTCGAAATCAAGRCCGATTTCCGCACCCATTTGTTTCATTGCGGGCAGGCGCACAGCCATGCCCAGGATCTGATCCATGGCGGCTCCAAATGCRCYTTCYGCACCACCYTCACCGTTTGWAGATCCTGARCCATTGCCACCAAAYCCGCTTATCTGRTTGATTCTAATRGATTCAATTTTCTCAACMGGCTTCATCATCTGGGTCATAATCTCTGGCAGACGATCGAGTTTTTTCTCTTCAAGCCGCATATGAACCAGACTCTCGGTCATKGAGTTTTCGGCATGGATAAAGGCTGAYCKGCCAGCGGCTTTTGCTTCCGCCTTAACAAGTTCTGCTTCAGCMAGTGTACGTGCGGCTTTTGCCTCWGCGTCYGTTTTGGTGGTCAGGGTTTGTGCATCACACTCCGCCTGTGCCATGCTCAGATCGATCTGTTTTTTCTGTTTGAGCTGTGCTGTCTGGTGCTCGCGTTCGGCGATCGCCCGGTCCTTTTGKGCCTGTACACTTTCAGCGGCCAGCAGAACCTGCGCCCGTGCTTCTTCCTCGGCTGCCTGGGTTTTGAATTCAGCCGTTCTTATCAGCGCCAGTTGTGTTTCGTTTTCGATCCTGGTTTCTTCAAGCGCCAGGATAGCCTTCATTTCCGAGCGACGCGTCGCTTCGTCATTGGCAATTTTTGTCGTCTTGATTTTCTGATCTGATTCTATCCGCGCGGTTTCGGCCTTTAGTTCAGATTGGGCACGCGCTTCTTCGGTTTTGGCGCGGGATTCAGCTTCAAGTCGGTCAAGCGTTTCGCGCTGCTCAATATTTGCTTCACGCTCAATCCGTTCRATATCCAGCTGATGCCGGTGTTTATCAAGCGCGCTCTGACGCACTGCCATGTCGGTTTCTGTTTCGATACGCACCCGCTCGCGGCGCTGTTCGGAAACCAGTTCGGCATGACGCCGCATTCCCTGGGCATCAAACGAATTTTTGTCGTTAAATTGCGACAGATCACTTTGATCGACACTGAGAAGGGATGCAGAAACAAGCGACAGGCCGTATTGCTCCGCCTTGGCGCTGACTGTATTTTCAACTTCGCGCGTAAAACCCGCACGATCGTGATGCATTTCCGCAAGCGTTCTTGAAGCCGCAGCGTTCTGCATCGCATTGATCAATGGCCCGGAAAGAACCGTTTCGACAGCGTCGCCACTCCGTTCGATCCTTGCTCCAAGAGACTGGGCAGCAGTGGCGACACCTTCAAGTGTCGGGGAWACCCTTAGTTCAAATTCCATCGCAAYATCGGCACGCAATTGATCACCGGTCAACAAAGCAAGTTTGCCGTTTCTGGAAACCGATAGCGACACAGCGCCCATCATCACCCGCTGGGTCTGATGGATGAAKGGCAAWGAAATRCACCCGCCATCRAGSACAAYCCGCCTGCCTCCCAGACCGGTACGAACCAGTGCGGAATTAAGAGTGGCTTTGGTGTAAAATTTCTGAAGAAACCAGATAGKCAGCAATAAAAATACTGCCACACCGATAATTGAAACAACCCAGATCAAAGCAACCCTCCCAAGCAGTCTGATGTGTTTTCCAACTGCCAGATGCAGATGTACTCACCAGATTAGCCTGGAGGATTTTAATTTCCAATTCAAGTAAAATAATTTCCAATTCAACTATCTTTAGTCAAGCGTTTGATATTTATATAGTTTTTATGATGTTAAACATCACTCCATCTGCCAATGCGAGATACATTGGCGCTTTTCCTGCAACCGCATTGGTGCCGGAATTCAGTCGAACGCTGGAATATTTAATGCTGTTCAGACAGCTGCTGTTTTTTGATTCCCAGTCGTGTTCATGGGCTTTCATGAGACCTGCAAGAAACTGCACGCCTTCATAGGTTGACTGCCCGATAGCATTTAAAACCGGTGCTGAATCTCCGTGGAAGCTGTGATATTTTTCCTTGAATGCTGCATTGGCATCTGTAGCAAGAGACCCAAAATAGGACGACGCCGAATAAAGTCCCTGGAGGTTTTCGGCACCTGTTGCCAACAGGCCATTTTCCTCAATTGCGCAGGAAAGCCGGATCATCTTTTGGTGCATATCTGCATAACCAAACGCCCGATTGAATGTAATGGCATCCTGACCAACAAGTGAAATTAACACGGCTTCAGCGTCGGTGCGTCCAATCTCCTCGACAATGCCGGTCATATCATTAAGCCCGAACGGAACATATTTTTCATATGCGATATGAACAGACATGTCATTCAGCTTGCTTTTTGCATAGGAGTTTGATGCGCGTGGCCAGACATAATCATTGCCAATCAGCGCCCAGCTCTTAATTTTGTGGGTGTCCTGCAAATATTCAAGCGCCGGACCGAGCTGTTGATCGGGCGTTTCACCAATTGCAAAAATGCCTTTGGTATTTTCTCCACCCTCATAGAGCGGAGTATAGATATAGGGTACCCGTTGATTAACGATCTTGCTCAGCGTTTGCCTGACTGCACTGATATGCATACCGACAATGGCATCGATTGCGCGGATCTGGATCAGCGAATTGATCACTTCTTCCACCGGGGTAGGGGCTTCAAGCGCAGAATCAATCATGATCAGTTCAACCGGACGCCCACAAATACCGTTCATTTTATTCAACTGGGCGACCGCAACCTGTGCACTGGAAATGCAGGATGGCGCCCAGAGTCCGGCCGATCCGCACATCGGAATTAACAACCCGATCCGGAATGCACTTCCCGGCAATGCTGACAAACTATCTTCAACGTCACCCAGCTCACCTGGAAATATAGTCGATACATTATCGAAGGATGCGAGCGCGGGATTTTGTAATATGATCGACATGATCCCTGAATTTTATTGAAGTTACTTTCCAAGTCAACTAAAATCAAAATGGAACGCCTTCACGCAAGATGGATCACCATGCAAAGCAAGTACTCTGTTCACTCATATATTTCCTATTCGCTGGCAACTGCACATCGCAGAATCCATACGTCCCTGACCAAAAGGCTGAAGGAATTTGGTGTGCAGGTTGAAGCCTGGCGGGTGATGGAAATTCTGGAATCCGAGCCTGAATTGACAATGAGTGAGCTGGCAGAAGTGGTGCTGATGCATCCCCCGACACTGACGAAACTCGTGGATCGTATGGTATCTGATGGTATTGTGCACCGCCGCATTGCCTCACAGGATCATCGACAGGTTAATCTTGCACTGACCGAACTTGGACGGAAAAGAATTCACCAGATCAGGGAACAGGTCCAGATCGAGGATGATGCAATTTTCCAGAAAATTGGCAGCGAAAAGGCTGAACTGTTACACAATCTTCTGGCTGAAATTGGCGAAATTGATATACCGCGCCAAACCAACTAAACCGGGTTCGCAAACCATCAGGCAAATCGACCTTCAAGTGTGAGGATAGTTCTGTCGTCAGAAAATTCTTCTCCGGTTGAGCCCTTCACAGCGGCGAAATCTCCGGTTTTGTGAAAATCCACAGCCTCGACCCGCGCATGTTCCTCTTCCCAGGCGGATACCCCTGTCTGTGCAGGAATTGAATAATATCCGTCAGTAAAGATCTCAATTGTTTGCAAATCGGCCTTGGGAATTCGCATGTCGATGATTTCGTTTCCAACCGGCCGGTAACCATTCATCGCTGTGAAACGCAAAGGATGGACCGGATCATTGGCGTACGTTTGCTGGAACTGAATTCCCTTGAGCAAAAACTCCCGCACCAGAACTGCATGATCCTGCAAATGCGTCGATTCAATGGTTCGGAGAATGATCGCAGACGCATCATCCTCAACCAAAATCCCTTCACTAACTGCCCGCGCAAGCCCTTCAAAAATGATGCGACGCGTACGCATCTCAAGTCCATCATTTTCGCCTGATACTTCAGCCAGATGTCGATAAATAAGTACGCGTGCACAAATAGACACTGTGTCAACAATTTTACCTGGTTGATACACTTGTTTGCCATTGATCCGTATACCGCTATCACCCAGAATGAACATGCGCATATCTGTGCCCTGGTCGATCATCAACGCAAGTGTTGTAGAAGGCGGAATGGGGCACTCTATCTTTTGGGTGGCAGAAGATAGTGCACTCGTCAGATGAGCCAGAATATCAACTGCTGGCAGTGATCGGGCTTTTATTTCCCCAAACAGATCCGCACAGGCAGCTGCCACATTTCTTGCTGCAAATCGCCCTGCGGGTTCCCCAATAATGCAGGTTCCAAGAGGATCGGACGCCCCGTCAAAAACACCAACTACCGCGCCTGGAATATTGATCAGAATATCGTCGCCGGGCCGTACACCATCACGGTATTTAGAGCAGCTGAAAATACCGGTTTTCATAGTTGTCCAGTTCTCCGTTTTTCACTTGATATAGTGCGTCTGTGACAAGGTGATGGCAGAGRGCTAGACAAAGGCTGAATCCTTTCCGTCAGAATAACGGAACACCAGATAWACACACATCCCGGTGCTCACCAGCAAGATGGTTGAAAGYGCCGCTGSTACACCAAATTCCCCATCAATAACAGAAACATAAATGCGAACCGGCATAGTCACTGTGCGCGAGGTATAAAGGATGAGCGTTGAGGATAATTCATTTATCGCGGTGATGAAACTCATCAACGATCCAACGATCAAACCCGGCAAAATGAGCGGCACTGTGATACGGGCAAACGCCTTCAGAGGTGGTGCTCCCAAATTAATTGCTGCTTCTTCCATAGAAGGCTTTAATTACCGCAAACTGGATGTGGTAGACCGCACTCCATAAGGTAATCGACGGATGAAAAATATCAGCACAATGATGATAGCTGTACCTGTCAAATCAAATAATTCTGTGCGGAAAATGGTAACAAAACCAATAGCCATGACCACCCCGGCAACTGCGTTAAACTACGTACGGTTTTTGGTCACGAATGATAGCGTTGAGCATGACGACGAGCTTTCTTGCAACAGCCACCAGCGCGAGTTTCTTCGGCTTTCCAGCATCAACCAGCTTGTTGTAAAACACTGCCAGAACCGGTTCATTCCTTGATGCAGACAGGCTTGCCATATAGAGCGCGTTTCTTATTCTTTTGCGTCCGGCCCGAATACGTCTTTGTCCACGCTTGAGACCACTATCAACATTCATGGGTGCCAAACCTGTCAGGGAGGCAACAGTTTTTGGAGAAAGTGCCCCCAACTCGGGAAGCAGTGATAAAAGCACAATTGCCGTTACCTGGCCAACACCTGGAACGGATAGTAAAAGAGCGCGGTCCTGCTTCAGATCGTCCTGTTTGGAGATGAGTTCGGCAATCAAATCCTCATGTTCGCAGATTGTCTCACCAAGCCATGTGATATGACTTTCAAGCGATTGCTGCATACAGGTTTCGATAACTTCCGAGAGGCGTGTGCGTTCCTGTTTGCGCATGGTGACCAACTGATCTCTTCGACGCATCAAACAGTTAAGCCGTCTGCGAGCTGGATCATCACGAGGCGTTGGAAGTAATTCCATCCGCTTTCCCATGTCCGCCAGCATTTGGGCATCGATCTTGTCCGTCTTTGCAAGAAGACCGCTGGCTTTGGCAAAGTCCCGTGCCCGCCCGGGGTTAACACGCGCAAACGCGTGACCGCGCTGATGGAGAATATCTTCAAGTCTCTGGCCATAGGAGCCCATGGCTTCAAGGACGAATAGCGTATCTGGCGATGGAGCCAGACGATCCAGTGTTTCCTCAATCGAATGTGATTTACTGGAAAAACAATAATGTTCACCGGTTCGATCATCAAACAGATCAAGGGTAAGTTTTGAGATGTCGATTCCAATGTAAGAACGGTATATGCTCATGGTTCCTGTCCCTGTGATACGAGGTCCTGTACGGCCTCACGCAACTGTTCAGGTATGGGTAGACTGGCGGGCACCATGCCGGCTCACGGTCTCAAACGACCTGGGGACCAACGGTGTCCCGCCAACCCCATTCAAGCACATTTCCCAACACACAGGGGACCAGATAGGGCACCATCATTAATTGATCCATCATACCCGAAACAGCTGTATCGCGGCGCACGACGATATAGGAAATGAAGCCGGAAAAAACCGAAATCAACGCCACTGCAATGAGAGCAAAGACGAAACTGTTAAGGATGGCGTCAGAATTTCTCGACAGCACGCGTGCGTAGCTTTCCAGCCCAAAGCCACCAATGAAAACCGGCCCTTTGGTTTTGAGAAAAGAGGTGTAAATCACCACAATCGCCGGGGACATGGCGATGAAACTATCACAAAACGATATAAGTGTACCAGCGCATTGCGTACACCCTTGAGCTGGGTGCGTACGGGGCGATTGGTCAGCGCACTGGCGTAACGTCTTTTCGCCATAATACGTCTCTGTAACAAAAGGGCCAGCATGGAGATTGCCATCATCACCAGCGAAATTGTTACGGCCATTGTAGGTTTACCACCAAGTTCGGACGTATAGGCCGAATAGGCAATAGTTGAGAGTGTTCGTACACCACGTCCGATAATTGCGGGGGTGCGAAAATCGGCAATAGACAATACAAAACAAATTATTGCGCCAGTACTGACCGCTGGAAACACCAGCGGCAGGGTTACTTTGAAGAATTTCTGCATGGCATTACAGCCAAGATTTTCGGCAGCATCTTCAAATGATCTATTGACTGCCTGCAGAGCTGTTTGGGTCATCAAAAACACAAATGGAAAAAATTTCAACGTGAACACCAGCACAATGCCGTGTAGCCCGTAAATCGTAGGCGTGTTGATGCCAAGACTATGAAACCAGTTAGTAATAAAGCCGTTGGAACCCAACATCATGATCCACGCATAGGCACCGATAAATGGTGGTGAGACCAGCACGAGAATAGCCAGAGTAGAGATCAATGCCCGTCCACGAATGTGAAATCGGGAAGTGAAAAACGCCAGCGGTACACCGATAAGACAGGCTCCAATGGTACCTGGCGATCCAACCAATAAAGTATTTTTAAAGCCCTTCAGGTAATAGTTACGTGTAAAAACCTGAACATAATTGTCGAATGTGAAATCTCCGGTTTTACCATCAAAAAAACTGACAAAAAACATACTGAAAACCGGCAGAACCAGCAGCACAAACAACATCAGAACGCAGACAATCGTCATCAGTGTCCAGAAATCCGGTCTGGGCAGCAAAAATCGTTTCGATATGGCCGATAGTGCATTCATGACAGCCTCCGCCCGGTCTCGCTGTCCTCAAACAAGGACATTTCGGTTGCAGAGAAGTTAAAATGAATATCTGACCCAGGCGACAAGGCCATCAGATCTGAATCCGGGCGCATGACGGCTCGAATTTCCTCGCCGTTTTCGCCAAGTCCCTGGATCTCCATCTCTCGACCTATGAAACTGATATGCGACAATTTTGCTGGCAAACACACCTGCCCGGCGTGTGGCGCGGTTTGACTGACGTCAGTTTTTTCGGGACGGATTGCAGCGACAATACCGGCTTCGCTCTCGCCTTTCGGCATCGATATTCCCGTTGAAATTCCGCTGTTGGCGAGCACAACACCGTGCCCTTTGGTGTCAACTTTAAGAAAATTGTTGGCTCCTACAAAATTCGCGACAAAACGGTTAGCCGGCCGATTGTAAATTTCCAGTGGCGGGGCTGCCTGTTGAATGATGCCGTTATACATAACACACACCATATCGGACGTGGCCAGCGCTTCTTCCTGATCATGTGTCACATAAATGGTGGTGATGCCCATATCCTGCTGGATACGCCGGATTTGATGGCATAGATCTACACGCAGCTTTGCATCAAGATTGGAAAGCGGTTCGTCCATCAAAAGGACCTTGGGATTGATCACCAGTGCCCGCGCAAGACCAACCCTTTGTTGCTGACCCCCGCTCAACTCATGAGGCATCCTGTTCGTGTAATCTCCGAGCTGGACAATATCGAGGACGCTGGCTACGCGTTCCCTGATCTGCCCGGAAGACACCCGGCGCTGTTTAAGGCCAAAAGCAACGTTGTCAAACACTGACAGATGCGGGAAAACTGCATAATCCTGAAACACCATCCCGACATCCCGTTTATGAGCCGGCGTATGTTCAATCGCTTTCTCGCCGATAAAAATACGCCCGGAATTTTGTGCATGGAACCCGGCGATGGTCCTGAGTAAAGTGGTTTTGCCACAGCCACTTGGCCCCAAAAGCGTAAAGAATGAACCGGATTTAATTTCCAGACTAATATTGGAAAGCGCAACGACAGAGCCGTAGAGTTTCCTGAGTTCAATAATTTCGACCGAGGCCATAAGGCCATCCCCGGGATTATGCTTTTTGATGTTTTGAAAACTGGCGGCGACTGAATGGGACAGCCGCCACCGGGGAGTAACCTATTCCAGGTCGAGGACCTTTTCGCCCCAGGCCTCAACGATCCGTGCACGATTGCTGGCTGCCCAGCCAAAATCATAGGAAATCGCGTTGATTTTTGAGAGCGGCACCAAAAGAGGGTTGGACGCAACATCGGCACGAACCGGGCGGCGACCAAGTTCAGCAACAACTGTCTGTGCATCCTTTGACAGGATAAAGTCCATGAACGCCTTGCCACCTTTCGCATTTGGTGCCCCGGCGACCAGTGCCATAGCATCCGGTGTTACTGCAGCACCCTCTGATGGATAAACAATCTCGACAGGACCGCCACCTTCCTTGTAGCGCAGGGCTGCGTCCTCAAGTGTGATGCCTATCGGGAGTTCACCATCACTGACGAAACGCGGTACAGCACCATATTTCCCAGCATGCCTTCATAAACTTTCCAGCCTGATTTCTCATCACCAAAAGCCTGTAATACGGTTGCAAACTGGATGAACGCAGAACCGGATTTATCAGCACGGGCTGATGACACCAGGCCCTTGTATTGCGGATCTCCAAGATCTTTCCAACCTGTTGGCACCGGCTTGCGGTCAAGCTTGTCCTTGTTGACAATCAGGGTCATCACAACTGCTGTGAATGGTGACCACATTTTGCTGGAACGCATTCCTGGTGCAAGGGCATCGGACCCGGCTGGATCATAGGCGGTGAAAAGTTTGGGGTTAAAGTCGACCACAGTACCGTCGACCGACCATAGCACATCGGCCACAGCCTTGCTGCTTTCAGCAGTCAGACGATTTAGCAACTCCCCCGAACCTGCTTTGATGATCTCGACTTTTGATCCCGAACTGGCTTCAAACATCGGTACCAGTTTATCGATGAAAGTTTGTGGAGCCGCTGTGTAAACAGTGACTGTTCCCTCAGCCTTTACAGCTGTTACGGTAACATTTTAAACCACGAGCAACGCCCATGTCGAAATTGAAAACCTTTACCTACAATGAACGCCGCATTATTGGTGCACTGCGTAGTGAAGGTATGCAGAATCGGGCGCGCCTGTCCTCCTTGCTGGGTGTCACTCCGCCAACAATTACTCGCCTGGTATCCTGCCTCATCGACAAACGGTTATTGTGCGAACAGGAAGACCCTTCTCAGGAAAAACGCATCGGTTATCCGTCGAAACTATTACAACTGGAGCCCTCAGGGCTTTATACAGCCGGTGCATTTTTTGATCCTGACCACATTTACACGTGCGTATGTGATCTTGCCGGCACACCGCTCGCGTCTGAAATTATTGAAATTTCTGACAGATCTTTTGATGGCATCATGACGATGACCGGAGAAAGCGTGCGTAAACATATTGCCGCTTCAGGTATTGACGATTCTCGAATTGCAGGTGTGGGTGTCAGCTATCCAGGCCACTTCACAACGGACCCCAACCGGGTGTTTCGGATCAAACAGTTTGCTGACTGGCCCAGCGTCAATATCGAAACCGATCTGGCACCTTATTTCGATTATCCTGTTTCACATATGAGCTATGCCAAGGCGGCCAGTCTGGCCGAATTTTATTATGGGGCGAGTCGTACAGATCGTAGCTCTTGCCTCATCTGGCTGTCCTACGGAATAGGCGGTGCGGCAATCATAGATCAACGACTTTATCTTGGGCAAAACAAGGATGCCGCTGAATTTGGCGGCATATTCCCCAAATCAGCTCCGCGCCCCTCCGGTCAAAATTTGATGGATACCCTGCGAGAGGCAGATGAAAAACTAACCCGGCTCGACGATATTGATGATAGTTGGCTGGAGCGTCCGGCCATGCAGAACTGGATGATCCGATCCTGTGAACAATTGCGTTGGTTATGCCTGATTATTGCACGGACTTTTGATCCGGAAGCAATTGTCATTGGCGGCATTTTGCCTCCGGCGGTCATTGACTATTTTGTCAGGGAAATCGGAGATGGCGAGTCCCTGGGGGAGGACTTCATGGTCACCCCTCCCCTGATCAAACGTGCCACAAAAGATACCGAACCACATTTGGGCGCTGCGGCGTTGCCTGTCTATGATCTATTTTCTCCGGCGACATTTTCCGGTCAAGCAACCAAAGGCTGGTAAATCCTGCACTGACCGAACCAGGAAGGAAAAGAATTCACCAGATCAGGGAACAGGTGCAGATCGAGGATGATGAAATATTCCAGAAAACAGGCAGTGAGAAGGCTGAACTGTTACACAATTTGCTTGTCGAGATCGGCGAAATTGATATACCGCGCCAGACAAACTAATCCGGAACCGTGAACATCCACACAACCGGATTCCTGCTTGGTTCAGGCAGCGCACAATTCATCTCCCAATCATGCGTCCGGACTCATGTCATTGAATTCAAATGGCTAAGCTTACATTGGGATTCACTATTCTCAGGAAATTTCCCCGACTGACTATATAATTGATGACTCAGGTTTACTGTCTTTGGTTTCGAGGGGACTTAGACAGGAAGTCAAATCGCGCCGCAAACATTCGCCACCGCATTTGAAAAATTTGCCAGGCGGGACCGACTGACAGGAATGCGTGGTGCCTGATCATGACGGAAAATCACCTCGCCACGCTCACCTTTTTTACGCAAACCGGACACATGTTTGATGTTCGCCAGATGGCTGCGATGCACCCGCACAATGCCAAGTTTTTCGAGCACTCCGGCAAGATCGGACAATTGCCGGTTACACATTTGCTGGCTAAACATACCGGTTTCGTTGACATAGCCAATCTGGGTGTAATGCCCATAGGCCGATACAAACAATATGCTGGAGGCGTTGATGTAATGCATGGCGGCGTTGATATCGATACCAATGCTGACCGGCTGATCCTCTGCTACGTTTTCATCCAAAGACTGCGTTGGCAGAGTTTCCAGTACATCTGTTGTGCCAACTTCGGT
Source organism: Cohaesibacteraceae bacterium (assembly GCA_016764535.1). Taxonomy (GTDB): domain Bacteria; phylum Pseudomonadota; class Alphaproteobacteria; order Rhizobiales; family Cohaesibacteraceae; genus JAESRR01. The sequence continues at coordinate 20,986 of JAESRR010000258.1, forward strand.
CACGCCGCCATCAACCGGTTCATAAGACAGGGCCGCAGCACCACGCCGGGCGCTCGGCAGCGCCAGAAGCAAGAATGCGTTGACCAGAAAAAAGGTCAATACCGCCACAATACAAGCCAGATAGGTCGTATCGAATGCAGGCCGGGGCAGAATGACAGGATCATCAAAAAAGGCAAAATGTGTATTGTACATTGCAACATAATGCATCGAGGAGATCGCCAGTCCCAACACAATAGCCGATGCAAAATTACGCCGCTTGCCTCGATACCTGGTTGCTGCAATACGCAAAGCCAGCCATGAAACCCCGATCCCCAGTCCCACAGCGGTGATAATGCCCTGGGGGGTATAGGTCACGATGCAGACAGACTTGATGGCCTCCATACCAACATAATGCATGGAAGAAATACCTGACCCCATCAACACTGCACCCACGAGACGATTATAGCGCTGCAAATGCCCGGACATCGCGACATACAGACCAAGGCCGGTCAATACAATAACAATCAGCCCGGATACAAGAGTTGGCAGGACAGCATAATTGATCGCCAGAAAAGCGTTCATTTCGGGCGCCTGTGCCAGATGTAACGCCAGCATACCAATAAAATGCATGGTCCAGACGCCACCACCGATAACCAGAGCACCGGCCGAAACGCGCATTTTAAAAGGCAATGGCCGCAAGGTACGTGATTTGGATAGAACCAGCATGCCTGCATGCGCTGCCAGAATTGCGACAGTCAGCGATAAAATGACGAGTTTGTAATCGTAAAGTACAACCATATGCAGCCGCCCGGGGGCGGGTCCTCCCTTGTTACGGATCTGCTTTCATCCGAACAGGTGCTGCGAGATCAGCCACAAAACATTCCCCAATGCGCTGCGACTTCAGCACCCTGTGACAATATGCCTAAAATTTCGCGCCGCGTCACGCCCCCGGTCGTGCAACTCGTGCAGAAATCACGCCGTTGGTGAATGAAACACGTCACACAAACACCGTTACGGGGTGCGATATTCCCTCCATCCAGTCTCCATGTCTAACCTTGGGCCGAGGACACCGTTTGCGATCGTGACAATACCCGCTGCGTTCCGGACCGAACGAGCAGTCGGGCGATTGTCATCCACGGCATGAGAAGCCCGTCGCAAACTGGTATTCAATAAAGGGAGGCGTAATAGCCACAATGATACCGGGACAGTTTTCCTATCTGAACCCCGCCAGTAAAGCGGAA
>JAESRR010000017.1 GCA_016764535.1 Cohaesibacteraceae bacterium
GCATCCTGTTCCAGCTCAAGGGCTTCGCTGGTCAGGGACCGGTCATCGGGGTCATCTTCCGCAACAGGAATTCGAAACTTGCGTTTGTCTAAACTGGATCCACTCATTACAATTCTCCCGATCACACAATTATATTAACGCGCGCCTATCCGGTTTGCGCCAGCTCATGGGCTTCTCCGGCAATTACCGGGGCTGGTTTATTTTCACGATCCGCAAGAATCATGACTTCTGTCCAGTAACGCCACAAAATCTGAAGTTTGGCTCGCAATTCCTCATAAGTGGGCGGCTTTGTTATAAATCCCGCTGCCCCACGATCATACGCTGCCAGAACATCGCCTGGCGCGTCGGATACAGACATTATGATGACAGGAATGCTGCGAAACTCCGCATTGGATTTTATAGCCCGGAGCGCATCAAATCCACCCATTCCGGGCATGAACAAATCAACGACAATCAAATCCGGCAAACCAACCCGATCAGGGTTACTGTGATCAAGCTGGGCGTGCAAATGCGCCAACAATTCTTCACCATCGAATACAAAATCCACATGCATGGTTTCGTCACTCTCGACATCCAGCGCGTCGCTGGTCAGAATTTGATCTTCGGGATCATCTTCCGCGACCAGAATTTTGAATTCGCGTTTCGAATGCACAAGGCCTGTCATATCAGGTCTCCTTATCGATACAAAACCCGCGAGATAAAGCGGATCTAGTAAGAAATTCTATTGGGCATCGCCATAATATTYGACCAGTAACWSGCAAGGCTTTTTACMGYKTYCAGACGTTCTTCCATSGATGCCGGYTTAACWATAAAACCYGCAGCACCAAGGGAATAACAMCGTTTGACYTCCTGCTCGTCACTGGTTGTGCTCATAACCACAATCGGGATRTTKTCRAAAGCCTTGTCYTTCCYRARYTCTTCCAGCAAYTGATAMCCGTCCATCCGCGGCATACTCAGATCCAGAACAACCAGGTCAGGAAGTGCCTCATCTTCCATCGACGCATATTCGCCCTGCCGTCTCAAACGCTCAAGCAAATCCACACCATCAACAGAAAATGATAAATCTTTCACATATTCACGCGCTTCCTCGACGGCATCTTCAAATAACACCCGGGCGATTTCGTCGTCATCTACCATTATAATAGCTATACGCTTCATGATAATTACTATTCCAGCACAAAGAAATATGAATACAATCCACCAAACCAGGGTAGACGACGAGAATTAAAACTCCATTACTAATAAATCGAAGTATATTCTAGAACGAATATTACAATAATCCAGGTTCACAACATATCGATAATTTAGTGTCGCACCTGCCGCATATGTTGTGAAGGGACTGAAAAGCGTTTTGCACCCGCCACACAAAGCCCGACCAAAAGCGCCACGCCTATCATTCCCGGGCTGATATGTTCTCCGATCAACACCGCTGCCAACATAAGCCCCAAAAATGGTTGTAACAATTGCAACTGACCAACAGACGCTATGCCGCCAATGGCGAGACCGCGATACCAAAAAATAAAGCCTATGAACATGCTGAACAAAGAGACGTAGACAAAGCCTCCCCACGCAGCCGTACCAATTGAGGCAAAATTATCCGGTGCCAGATATAACGCCAGCGGCGCCATAACCGGCAGGGAAATTAGCAAGGCCCATGAAATTACCTGCCAGCCGCCCAGCCTGCGGGTCAGTTTTGCGCCCTCCGCATAACCAAGACCGCACAATATGATCGCGACAACCATCAACACATCGCCTGTAAGGGCACCGCCTTCACCGTTGAAAAAAGCAAACCCTGCGACGCTGGCCGCTCCCAATACCGAGAACCCCCAAAACGCTGGAGATGGACGCTCGGACGCGCGCAACACCCCAAATATTGCAGTGGAAAGCGGTAAAAGCCCTATATAAATCATCGAATGTGCGGAGGTGATATGTTGTAGCGCCATCGACGTAAACAGGGGAAACCCAAGCACCACTCCAAGGGCAGTGATAAGCAGGGACGCCACGTCACTTTTCTTTGGCATTGCCTGGCGCAGGCACAAAAGTGCAACAAGGCCGATACAGGCGGGAATGGTTGCGCGGGCAGCCGTCAAAAACACCGGATCAAAATCAGCAACAGCCAAACGTGTGGCAGGCAATGAGGCGCTGAAAATCGCCATGCCGATAAAGCCGTTGATCCAGCCTTTGGTAACCTGTTGCATGTGTTGACCTTTATAATCATAACGCGGTGTTTTGGGATTTATCCGTGAAATTTCCCCATTTACCCTTGAATATCCCCAGAGCACCAGAGACAATGGGGTACAATTTGCGCAAACTGTCATGGTATAAAGACCTGTACACATGGATCATGATTTCAAAACCCGACAAACCGAAGATGGCACACTGGTGGACCATTTGTGCATATCCATTGGTGAGCGTATTGCGTCGCGCGCGTTGACCCGGGGTAATCGACTACCTTCCATTCGGCAGGCCGCGCGCGATTATGCAGTATCAAAATCCACTGTGGTCGAGGCATATGACCGGCTGGTCGCACAGGGACAAATCGAAGCGCGAAAGGGGTCGGGGTTTTATGTCACCGGGCATATTGCTCCGTTATCTGTTGCAGCGATGGGACCGCCTCTGGAGCGCGCTATAGATCCGCTCTGGGTTTCGCGCCAGTCCCTTGATGCCGGGGATGATTATCTAAAGCCTGGATGTGGCTGGTTACCCGCCTCCTGGATGCCGCAAGACGGCATGCGCCGGGCATTGCGGGCTTTGGCTCGTGATTCCAACGCATCGCTGGCTGATTATGCACGACCCCGGGGTTTTACGCCATTGCGCGAGCACATCAGCCAAAGGTTGATCCGGCAGGATATCATCGCCTCACCCGCACAAATTCTACTCACCGATTCCGGCACCCAGGCTATTGATTTATTGTGCCGGTTTTTGCTGGAGCCTGGCGACACGGTGTTGATTGATGATCCGTGCTATTTCAATTTCCGGGCTTTACTAACGGTGCACCGGGCCAATCTGGTTAGTGTTCCTTTCACGACCGGGGGTCCGGACATTGATCAACTCGAACAGATCCTTAAAACCGCACGCCCCAAATTTTACCTCACCAATTCAGCACTTCATAACCCAACCGGGGCCAGTCTCACACCGCTTGTCGCCCACAAGGTCCTTAAACTTGCCGATCGTTATGATTTGATCATCCTGGAGGATGATGTCTTCGCCGATTTTGAACATGAACCCGCCCCACGCCTTGCAGCCTTTGACGGACTGGAACGGGTCATTCATTTAAGCGGGTTTTCAAAAACCCATTCGGCAGCCGCCCGATGCGGGTATATCGCAGCCCGGCCCGACTGGATCGAGGGGATGATCGATCTCAAAATCGCCACCTCGTTTGGCGGCACCTCGATTAATCCGCGCTTGTTGCATCATCACTTAACCGATGGCGGGCATTTCAAATTTGTCGAGCAACTTCGGACAAGACTTGCAAGCGCCATGAGCCGGACAATCGCGCGTCTTGAACAACTGGGTATCAAACCCTGGATCATACCAAAGGGCGGCATGTATCTGTGGTGCCACCTGCCCGCTGGCTGTGATGCAGCAGATCTCGCACAGAAAGCCCTCAAACAAAAGATAATCCTCGCGCCTGGCAATGTATTCTCGCTTGCAGGTTCCGCGACCGAATTCATGCGTTTCAATGTTTCACAATGCGACGACCAACGATTATTTGAGGTATTGGAAGAGCTAATCGGATAGCAGGGTACTCCAGTCAACCTCCGGCTGGTTTACTCAATGTACGTATATTTACGTTCAGGTTACTTATGGGGCGTAGAATTTTAACGGGGGCCTGACAACACTGCCTGAACCACAGGCAGGGAACGGGATATGCGACATGACCGAACGCCGCGTAGATACCTTTTTTTATGGCCTGTTTATGGACAGCAGCATCCTTTCAACCGCAAATGTTATTCCCCATAATCCAAGACAGGCGATGCTGTCCAATTACGCATTACGTATTGGTGCACGGGCGACGCTGGTTCCGCAGCAGGGAGCCAAAGTATGGGGAATGATTTATGCCGTCGGCCCTTCTGATCTGGAGACACTTTACGGCGCTCCAGGGCTGGAAAGTTATGGGCCCGAAGCCGTATTGGTAGAGCTCAATGACGGGCATAAAATACCATCCCTGGTTTACAATCTGGCTGTAGCCCCCGGACCAGGCGAGCGCAATGAGAGTTATGCCCTGCGTTTACGCAGTTCTCTCAAAAAACTTGAGTTCCCTGATGATTACATTCTGACGATTGCCTAGGAACCCTGGACGGATCAAAGACTGTATTTTATTGTAACCAGGATTGAACCTGGATGACTTGTTATCCTGTGCTTGAACTTGCAGAATATCACCACTTGCATACCTCCTCACACCTCCTTTTTTCCGGATTGATAAATTGACTCACAAAGCAATAATTTTTGACTGTGACGGCGTTCTTGTGGATTCAGAATGGATCGCAATTTCCGTTGAGCGAAAAATGCTGGCAGAACTTGGCCTGCATTATGAAACAACCGAATTCCAAACCCGGTTTGTTGGTCTGCCCAATGAGGCGTTTTACTCCGAATTGGCAAAAGACTACGCAAAACTTGAAAAAGGTGCCTTTCCTGCGGATTTCCATGACAGACACAATACGGAAGTCTGGAAGCTGTTTGATCGGGATCTGGAAGCGATTGATGGCATCCGGACACTGGTTGAAGGATATTCAGGGAAAGTCGCCGTTGGTTCTTCCAGTTCTCTGAAGAGCCTCCCAAAAAAAATGAAATTGACCGGTTTATCTGATCTCTTTGCGCCCCATATTTATTCCGGAGATTTGGTTGAGAACGGCAAACCGGCACCCGATTTATTTCTCTATGCGGCAGCCAGGATCGATATGGAACCACAGGATTGCGCTGTGATTGAAGACAGTGTCAACGGCATAAAAGCAACCGTTGCTGCAGGCATGTTCGCCATTGGATTTACCGGCGGCAAGCACGCAGATGCGGATCTGGAAAATCGTCTCTATGAGGCAGGTGCAAGGGATGTGGTCTCCTCACACAGTGAACTTTGCAAAAGATTTCATAGTTAAACGTGTTTATGGCAAGGATTTGCGTGAAGAAAAAATTAACCCTAATCAAGTCTTAACGAAACCAGGCCAAAAAAGGAGGAAGACAGGAACACAACAACCCGGGCCTCATGAATGATCAACAATAAATCAGTTCTTGCAATCATTCCTGCACGCGGCGGGTCAAAAGGTCTTGCCCGCAAAAATATTCTGCCGCTGGGGAATATGCCCCTGATCGCGCACAGCATCAAACAGGCCCGTGCTTCTGAATATATCGACCGGGTCATCTGTTCCACTGATGATCAGGAAATTGCAACAATTGCAAAAGCCCATGATTGTGAAGTGCCGTTTTTACGACCTCCGGCGCTTGCCGGAGACAGAACCACGGTATCTGAGGTCATTTATGAATTGTGCTCCCGGATTGATCCAGTCGATTATATCGTCGTATTGCCACCTACTTCCCCGCTTCGCCTTGCCATCGACATCGATGAAACCCTGCGTAAATGCGTTGAAACACGCAGTCGCACCGCTGTCAGCGTCTGCGAAGTCGCTAAAAAACCCCAATGGATGTATCTGCTGGGAGAAACAGGCAGCATGACCCCGGTGCTGCCAACGCCAAAAAACAAATCCCGTCGTCAGGATCTCCCCGATTGTTATGTGCTGAACGGCGCGGTCTACGTACAAAGCTGGGCCTCGGTGATGGCAAAAGAGCCGGATGTAAACGCAGACACAATCGCTTGCATTATGCCGCGCGAACGATCCATCGATATTGACAGCCAGATGGACTTTGACATCGCGGCTTTTCTGTCGGCGCGTGCCCGATGAAAGGTCAAAATCTCAGAATAATCGCTCGCCTTGATGTCAAACCGCCCAATCTGATCAAGGGCGTACAGCTGGAAGGGTTTCGCAAACTGGGCGATCCCAACGATTTTGCACTCAAATATTACAATCAGGGCATTGACGAGCTGATCTACATGGATTGCGTCGCCAGTCTTTACGGACGTAATTCACTGGCCGATGTTGTGCGCCATACAGCCGACAATGTGTTCATTCCCGTTACCGTTGGCGGAGGAATTCGAACAGCTGACGACGTCGCACATATGCTGGATTCAGGTGCCGACAAAATCGCCATCAACACCGCCGCAATCCTCAATCCCGTTTTGATCGATGATATCTCGCGCAAATTCGGATCCCAATGCATTGTATTGTCGATTGAGGCAAAATTCACAGGCAACTCATGGGAAGCGCTACATGACAATGGACGGGAAAAAACCGGGCGTGATGTTATCGACTGGGTGCGTGAAGCGACAGATCGGGGTGCCGGAGAAATTCTGCTAACTTCCGTTGACTGCGAAGGCACCGCAAAAGGTTTTGATATTGATCTGGTTGCGGCGGTGTCCGATGTTGTGCAGGTTCCTGTCATTGCATCAGGTGGCATGGGCAATGAAACACATTTGAAGGAATTGCTCAAAAAGACCGAACCCAATGCTGTGGCGATGGCCCATGTCCTGCATTATAACAAGCTTACACTTGATGATATTCGTACCATTGCCGCAAATTGCGGTAGATCGGTGAGGCAACCATGACACGGACAATCGTGATCGCCGATTATGGTGTTGGAAATCTGCTCAGCCTCGAGCGAGCCATCAAGGCAATTGGCGGACAACCACATCGCACTGCCGACCCGGAAATCATTGCAAGGGCCGGACATCTCATTCTCCCCGGTGTTGGCGCATTTGCCCATTGTGTCGAACAACTGCAAAACCATGGCATCAAACAGGCTGTGTTGCAGCATTCCAAAAGCGGCAACCCAATGCTTGGTATATGTGTTGGCATGCAAATGATGTTATCCCGATCCAGCGAATTTGGTACGCATGCAGGGCTTGATATCATACCCGGGCATGTCACCGGCATCGCCGAAATCACGCAGGACAACGGCATTAAAATTCCGCACATAGGCTGGAGCCGTATCTCATACCACACTGCGGACACCGGGATTGCACCTCTATTTTTGGATTTTGACAAAGAAGCTTTTGTCTATTTCGTCCATTCATTTGCTGCCTGTCCCGATGATGCCAGGCACCGACTGGCAATAACCAGTTATGAAGGTCATCCGATTACCGCCGCAATCAACTCCGGCAATATTTATGGTGTCCAGTTTCATCCAGAAAAAAGCGGCCCTGCCGGGCTCGGACTGCTTAACAGTTTCAAGGATCTGTAACTCATGCGCGACACGGTTTTTCAACTTGGGGCCATACCTGTCGGGCGCGCCCATCCGCCATTGTTTCTCGCTGATATTGGCACATTCTTCGGCCAGAATATGGCAGAGGCTCATCGCATGGTGGATGGTTTAAAGGAAGCCGGGTGCACAATCATCAAGGGCGAAATTCTGCACCGCGCGGATATTTGCCTTGATGATGATACGATGGAAAAATATTACGATCCGGTTCGCGGCATGATATCCGAACGCCACCGTGATCTGATAGAGCGAAAAATAATCAGTTTTGAAAATTACAAAACCCTCATCGATTATTGCAAATCCCTCCGGATGGAACTGGTGATGTCGGTATATGATCTGGAAGGCGTCGACTTTGCTATTGCCCAGGGTGTCGCCGGTCTCAAGATTGCTTCCAGCAACATTTCCCACGAACCATTGATCCGCTATGTCGCACAAAAACGCGTACCGATGTTTGTTGATACTGGCAAGTCCACCTTTGTCGAAATTGCACAAGCCGTGCAGTGGATCCGTGATGAAGGACATGATGCTTTTGTGTTGCAACACAGCCCGGCAGCTCCCCCCGCACCGATTGTGGAACAACGTCTGCGGATGCTGAATGTGCTCGGCGAAGCTTTTAATTGTGAGGTCGGTCTTTCCGATCATCATGCGGGCAATGAAATGATGATGGCCGCAGTCGCGCTGGGTGCCTGCTCGGTCGAGAAGGGTCTTTGTCGGGATGATGCTTCGATAGATCAGGATGTGGCCCATGCACTGCGACTTGGTGATGTCAAACAACTCAAAAAGAGCTGCGATGACATTCATCTGGCACTGCGTGAAGCTGGACGCTGGAATACCACACCCATTGAGCTGCCAATTGCCCGTATGGGTCTAATTGCCAAACGGGACTTACGCCCCGGTGACCCACTGGATTTCGAAAATATTGATTTCGCATTTCCGGTAAAAGGCATTTCCTGCGCCGAGTGGTCCCGTGTTTGCGGATGGCATATGGCCAGGAACATTGCAAAGGGCAAACCAATCCACTGGGCAGACACAAATCCGGGAGGAAAATAATTCGCCATGTCCCTACCCTGGACACCAAGACCCCCGGCAAATACAGGGTTTACAGCAAAATCATCCCGATATATCGCAGCAAGCCGTAAGGCGAATGCCTTGATATCCTCTATCCTTGATCGGGATCTGACTGGCCTGGAAATAATGGAAGGGTCTGGCTCGGACGATCAGATGCACACTGGATTTTATCGACACTTCGACAAAACAACAGGCACGGGCGACTTTCTAAAACTGATTTCTAACGATGAATATAGTTCACAAAAACGTGCGGCTCATCTCACCGACTGGCTGGCCGATAACGAAGTCGCCACAATCAAAACTGACCAAATTGTCTGTCATGGTTCCTACACTCTGTGCATCTCCGCTTTTGTTTCCCTGCGTCCACCACATCTTGAAGTGTCGGATATGGAATGTCTGGGTGCAGCTCTTGCAAAGTTGCATAAAACACTGCCGGATTATCCCGATATTGAGCAGATCAAAAGCGGAGGCATTGCACGCCTGAACATGCTCGCAACGCGCCTTGATGATGTGCTCGACGCGCCAACAAACTACCCGGCAGACGCTTCAGCTATCCCGCAGCTGGCATCAATGCTCGATCAGCCTTTCAAACCTGCCACACGATCCAATGCTGTTCATGGTGATCTGAACATTGGCAATCTGGCATTTGATATCGAAAGCGGATCATTTATTTTCCTCGATTTCGAAGACGCACTCGTTTCCTGGTTACCGCAGGAAACTGATCTGGCAATGATGTTACAGCGCACGGTTTTACAGCAGAATGGATCAATCGCCGACAAAATAACCTGCGGCAAAGCTTTGTTTGCAGCCTATCGCTCAGCCGATGGTCCCGCAGAAATCAAAACCGCAGAGGATCTCGGCAATTACCTAGCCTGGATTATATTGCGCAGTATGACTGTATTATGCGAGATGCACATACGCGGTGAGAAAGTGACAATCAGCGAATGGAAGAAATTCAACCAACTGGGCACCGATCTCCAAAACCATACTCCGGTTCTTGAAGCAATTTGTAATGCATAAATCTCCACGACTATTGTTTGCCGCGCGGGATGCCGGTGGAGCACGATCCATTTTGGCGTTACTTTCCGCTGCACATCTACGTAGCTGGACAGACAACCGCCTTGTTGCCGATGGTGTCGCCATAGATATATTTCGGGACAACAACATTACTTTTGAAGTTCTGGACCAGGGGACAGCAACAAGCCGGGTAGAAAAAACAGTTTTCATGAACCATGCCCGGAATTTTCTGGCAAAAGACGCCTTTGACGGCATTATCATTGGTCAATCCGGTCCTGCATGTGGAGCTTCAGAAGCGCTGGTCGCCGTTGCAAACTGCCCGACATTTGCCATTCAGGATTATTGGGGAGATTTAAACCATRRKWTTGGCAAACTCGCAGACATCTATTTTGTACTGGATGATTTTGCCCGGGATTTGAGTATAAGGCGAGGCTTGCCGCCTTCTGGCACCATCATCACCGGATCCATAAAACATACCCATATGCATCAGGAAATCGCTACGCTTGAAAGCGATGCGGGCATATTTCGCGCCAGCATGATGGACCCGAACACAAATTGCCTAGTGGTCTTTTTCGGCCAGCCTTTGTGGCAAATCTCCGGATATAAAAAAACGCTTGAGGACATATTCCGGTTATACGCAAGCCAACCCGGCGTCACACTTGTTTAYCGCCCGCATCCAGCGGAAACAGCCGACCAAATAGCAAAATGCCAAACCATTGCRCAAAATTYCRGATGCCGGATATCAATCGATAGATCGCCCGGCCTGCTTCCTGTATTGGCAGCCTGTGATCTAAACCTGTCTGTATTTTCATCATGTGGTCTGGATCAGCTGATGTTATCCAGATTGACGGGAAAAACATACGGGCGCATTGTACATCTGTTGCACCAAACGGATATCCGACATTTCGTGGCRGATTTTACTGGTCTTTCAACCGTACCGACATGCGAAATGGGACTGGCGGAGGAAGTGGGTTCTGTAACTCAACTCGGRTCCGTTTTAATCSACAACACSCRACAAATCTGTGAAGAGAGTATGATGAACCTGATCAGGGATCACGTACCCTCTCCTGACAAATCAGTTGATCTCGCACTTGATCACATTGAGAAAAAGCTCAGCACGTGCTGATCGATCTTGCGACACGAAAACCCAGATCATCAATTTGAAATGTCGGATGACTGCGTCTGCGATTAGTCACCATGCAGCCACGTTCCCCGTCGGCCCAGCCACCACCACGAAATACGCGATAACTGCCATAGACTTCCGCATCATATAGATCGTCACACCATTCCCAGACATTACCCAGCATGTCGTGCAGGCCAAATTTATTGGCTTGTTTTTGCCCGACAGCCTGTGTCGATCCGGCTGAATTTGCCTTGACCCAGGCGATCTCATCCAGAACACCATAGCGAATACCGGTTGTTCCTGCGCGGCAGGCAAATTCCCATTCAGCCTCGGTCGGCAAACGATATCCGCCAGAGGCAGCGTTGGTGCCGATTTCAGTTTCCGAAGTGCCAACCAGATAGAACTCCGGTAATCCCGATTTTTCTGAAAGTTGATTACAGAACAAGACAGCATCGAGCCAGCTGACACTTTCAACTGGATGAGCATCTTTTGAAAAGGTTGATGGAGACTTCCCGCTGACCGCTCGATATAGCTCCTGTGTCACAGGATATCGACCCAACCAAAATGATTGAAGTGTGACATTCCAGCTCGTTTTAAGTCGATCATCCCGCATGGTAATCTCGCCAGCAGGAATCTCCTGCATCGGAGAGTTGATATTGTTTGTATTCATGTAAAATCTGTCCCGAAATATTCGATGTAATTCAGGGACGCAGTGACCAGGGCGACACCTGCCCGACGATATGCGTTTTCTCCTGATGATTTAGAGCGTCCATGACGCCGCAACAGATTTCATCATGCGTGAGCCAGCGCGCCCGGGAGGCCCCTGACAAAATTGAAAACCCCAAAACCACGACCTGATAGACAATCCCGGGATGGTGCGCGGAGAATTCCCGGCGCATATCATCCAGCTTGCCTGATTGTGCCGGGTTTGCAGCAGCACTACCAACAATATGGACAAACCGTTTTGCAGCAAACTGTGCGAAATAATTCGGGATATCAAAGTCTGCATTATCATGCGACCAACAGATTATCCGATCAAACTTTGGCGATGGCGCACTATCGAATACAACATCAAGAGCATTCCGGTCCCGATAATCACAAACAAGCGGATGAAGGTTTCCCCGCTTTGCCTTGTTGGCAAGCAGCTCCAGCTTTTCCCGATTTCGCGCCAATACGAACACCTGCCGATTTTGCGTAGCCAGCTGAACAGACAGCCCGCCCAACATACCGCTGCCGCCGACAATCAGATCGCTAATATGGTCAGGAACAGGTTTCATTCCCGCATCCATAATACAATTCATTTTATTTATATAGCATAATATATCGAAATAAAATCTATCAGCTCATCGGGCAACAAACCGGGATGCTGTTTCCTTCACCCATTCACGAAAAGCATTGATATGGGGCAGCTTTGCACGCCCTGGTTCACACACCAGATAATGTGCACCGATTGGGAGGGGATCGCATTTGACAGCAGGTACAAGGCTTCCCATCTCAATCTCATTCTGGATATAGGCRAGATTAGCTAACGCAATACCGTGCCCCGCRGTGGCCGCCTGGATTGCYGTATCATCATGTTCAAATTTCAGGGCCGTTTCCAGGTTCARTGATGCACCCRYCAGCTTTGAAGCCCAGGATCGCCAGTCCCGCCCCGTAGGTTCATTGAATATGATGCGGTGGTTCGAAATTCCGGCAACGTCTATCCGGTCCACATCTGCTAAAAATCCTGGCGAACACACCGGCAACAACCATTCCACCATCAATAATTCACCATATTCAGGACGCTGATTGTTGCCGTTTTCGGGGTTACCGAGCAAATAAATAATAGACGCATCAAAGCTCCGTCCAATAGCGCTTTGCGGATGCGTAACCGTTTGAATATTGACCGGGATATCTGGATGTGCGGTTTCAAACTGGATAAGCCGTGGCATCAACCAGCGAATTGCAAAACTGGTGGTCACTGACAATGTTATCTGCGGGGCAGTGCCGCGAATATCTTCAGCGGCCTGTGAAATCTGCATCAGGGCGGGATCGGTCGCCGCATACAGTTTCTGCCCTTCTTTCGTTAGAATAACGCCCCTGTTTTGCCGAACAAAAAGCGCGATCCCCAGATATGTCTCCAACAATTTAATCTGTCGGCTGATCGCGCCTTCCGACACGCACAACTCAATCGAAGCATTCCTGAAACTCAAGTGTTGCGCAGCTGCATTAAAATGCCGAATAGCTGTGAGTGGTGGAATATTCAACAACTTAGTCCAGTATCGCAATGGAGGATCACAATTTCATTCTAAACCGGCTTGATATTTTGTAAAGTCATACTGATTTTATATCGTTTGTGAAAACATCTTGCCTGACTATCCTGCAACATGGAAACACGGAGATATTTGATGACCATCGATCTTGAACGCATTTTTGCAGATACGCCAGGCAAGGCAAAAACAATTCACTTCAACAATGCCGGCTCGTCTTTGATGCCATTATCTGTTCTCCGCGCCCAGACTGATCATCTGGAGCTGGAAGCAGCGATCGGCGGATACGAAGCATATGCAAAAAAACAGGATGCCATAGAGAATGTCTATGATTCCGTCGCCCGGTTGATCAACTGTAACCGCGATGAAATCGCTGTGGTTGAAAACGCCACTGTCGGATGGTGCATGGCTTTTTATGCCATTGATTTCAAACAGGGTGATCGCATTCTGACTGTCGAGGCCGAATATGCTTCGAACTACCTGGCTTATCTGCAACTTGTTGATCAAAAAGGCGTGTCGGTTGAGGTCATTCCCTCCGACGATAACGGGATTGTCTCGCTTTCAACGCTGGAAGACATGATTGATGATCGGGTCAGGTTAATTTCCGTCACCCATGTCCCGACCAATTCGGGTCTGGTGAACCCGGTTGAGGCGATTGGCAGGATCGCCCGCAAACACAATATCCTCTATCTTGTTGACGCTTGTCAGTCCGTTGGCCAGATGCCATTGGATGTCGAAAAAATCCAGTGTGATATATTGTCGGCCACGGCGCGTAAATATTTACGCGGGCCGCGCGGAGTTGGCTTCCTTTATGTTCGGGCAACAGCGATGGGAGGCTTGCACCCTCCAGTGATTGATATGACAGCAGCGACGCTGGATAGCCCGACGCAATATACGCTTAACCCCACTGCGCGACGTTTTGAAAACTGGGAAAATAATTACGCGGCCAAACTTGGGCTTGGTGCCTGCGTTGATTACGCCCTTGAAATCGGTCTTGATAATATTCAGACCCGGATAGATGAACTGGCGACATATATACGAAATCAGCTTAATCAAATTCAGGGTGTCCAGACCCATACAATCAATCCCAACCAGTGCGGCATTGTCAGCTTCCATATCAAAGGGTATGAATCTCTTGATTTGAAAAAAACCATCGTATCAAAAGGTGTCAACGTGTCATGCACCACACCTTCCAGTACTTTGATTGACGCAACAAAAAACAATCTCCCAAATTTGATCCGGGCATCGGTTCACTATTTTAATGATATGCAGGAAATCAACAAACTACTTTCCATCATCAGGAATATAGTGCGCAGCTAACTGTCATTCTGCCGAGATTTGCTCCAGCCATTTTGTAAAATTACGGATGGCTGGTCGTTCAAAAACTGCTGGCAGACCGACGGCATAATATGCAAATTTCATTGGCCAGGTGGCATCAAGCACCTTGATCAGGGACCCGTCTTCAAGTTCATCCTTGACCAGCACATCATTAATCAGACCAATTCCCTGCCCCTGTTTCGCTGCCTTGATGATCAGGTAATCATCCTCAAACAATGTACCGGTTCTGGCGCTGCTGTCATCAACACCCTGGGCCCTGAACCACATTTTCCAGTCGATGGTGCAGGAAGTACCGAGCAGCGCGTAATTGAGACAATCCGCAGGTGTTGTTATACCACCATGTTTTTCAAGTAATTCCGGACTGGCAACAACGATGAGTTCGGGAGACGCAAGCCATTTGGTGGTCAATCCTGGATATTCACCAAGACCGTGACGGATCGCCAGATCAATCGGATCACTGCGTAAATCCGCAAGGCGATCACTTGTTTCAATTGTGATCCGAATATCGGGATGGCTATCGGTAAAGTCACCCAGCCGCGGCACCAAGACAGAATAGGCAAACCCGGGAGCAGCACAGATACGAATACCGGTCCCCGATCCACGGGCGAAGTGATCATGATAGGCGTTTTCAATACTTAGAAATGGCGCACTGATATCTTCCCACAGCGACCGCCCGGCCTCGGTCAGGGTTATTCCCTTGCGACTGCGGTCAAACAGGCGTCGCCCGTTCTGCTCTTCAATGTCTTTTATCCGCTGACTGATCGCGCCGGGCGTGACATTGAGCTCCTGTGCAGCGGCCTGCATGGAGCCCGTTCGGGCAACAAGAAAAAAAGTGTAACAATTTTGGATACGTATCGCCATGCATTCCCATTAGCACAGCTAAAGTAAAGCGCGATAGTTATCGTTATTCATATTGCTCCCGCGCATGCCATATGGTGATGCAAGGAGCCCCAATATGAACGCCACAAATGAATTACCACCCACTTCTGCGACCACCAAAAACTGGACCATTGTAATATTTGGTTTTTTGGCGCTGTCCCTTTCCTTTTCAACCCGCGCCGCACTCGGGCTGGTAATGCCTGTTTGGCAAAATGAGTTTGGCTGGACCAGTGGATTTATTTCAAACATTGGCGCTGCAGCTCTGATTGTGATGGCAATTGTCGCTCCTTTTGCCGGAAGACTTATTGATAGAACCGGCCCCCGCTTTACCCTCAACCTCGGCCTTGGCCTGCTTGGTATCGGCTGTTCCATTGTGGCRCTKATGARYGGWAAACTGATGTTYATCATYGGTTTTKCRGGYTTTGCAGCAACTGGATTTGGCATTGTCGCCACCCATGTGGTTGCAACCAGTGTTGCAAAAACCTTTCACACAAAACCCGGCCTTGCAACGGGGGTTGCCACCTCGGGGTCCACTGGCGGACAGTTCCTGATTGTTCCATTGATTGCAGGGTTGCTGGCATTTTATTCCTGGCGCTGGAGCTTTGCAGCACTGGGGCTCGCCAGTTTCCTGCTGATACCCTGTATCTTTGCCAGCATGAAATCAGCCGGGCAAAAACTGGCGCAGACTTCAACCAAATCAACCGGCTCTACAGGGTTCCTCGTTGATTTCAAATTCATCATCAAAAAACCGGCCTTCCACGCACTATTCTGGAGCTTTCTCATATGCGGGTTCACAACGGCGGGGGTTATTGAAACACACCTTCTACCGTTTGCTTCATGGTGCGGCTTCCCGCCGATTCCCAGTGCCACTGCCTATGGCGTTTTGTCAGCGGTCAATCTTGCCGGGATGATCGCAGCAGGCTGGCTGACAGATCGCGTAAACAGGATATTTCTACTCGCTTCGATCTACATTCTGCGCAGCTTCACTTTCATTTTACTCGCCAGCATGCCTGGCAGTTCTCTGGACTCCCTGTTCATCTTTGCGCTGTTTTTTGGAATTGTTGATTATTCGACCGTTCCGGTCACTGCCAGTCTGGTCGCCAGTCATGTCGGGTTAAAGGTCATGGGGCTTGCCATGGGGCTGATCTCTGCGGGTCATGCCATTGGCGGTGCTGCAGGAGCGTTTCTTGGAGGATATGTGATGGATTACGCAGGCAATTATGATCTTTTGTGGAGTAGCTCATTGTGGCTGGCGATTGGCGCCGGAGCCATTGTCCTGTTGATGCCATCACGTGCAAAAACCGCTGTTCCTGCATGATCTTGCTCCATCCTGGTAAAGCTACAGATAGACAGGCGTCGTCTATATGTGCTTGCATGCGCGGGGCAGAATTTGCGGGAGAAAGTTGATGCGTATCATTTGTGGTCTGGTATTGGGGTCGGTCATTGCCATGGGAGGAGCAATCCAGACAGTAATTGCACAGGAAAGCGTCGCACATTCCCATATGGCACATGTCTCAACTGCGTTCAGCAATACACCGGACGGCAGCGGATTATTGACCACCGCAATATTTGAGGCAAAAATCGCATCCCAGCATGCAAATCTGGCTTCGCGCAGACCAGGCGATTTGAAATGGATGAAAACCCATACCCGCCATGTGTTGCATGCAATCAACACCAAACTTGAAGCCATTGGGCCAGGTATGGGATTTGGCATGATCAAGGCAGCYAATGGCGCAATCACACACATAAATCTGGCGGCGGGCAGTGCAGATGCATCAGGCAATGTGCGTGCCCACACACCTCATGTCACCACCGCAACAAAAAATGCTGTAGCCTGGGCGGAAGAAATTGCAATCCTTGGCGCACAGATCCTTGAGCAGAAAAGCAGGAAAAAAGCCGCCGGGCTCACGATGCAAATATCCAAACTTGCCGGGTATATATATAAGGGCAAAGACGCCGATGAAGACGGTGAAATTACCTGGCAGGAAGGTGGCCTCAAAATCGCTGCCAAGCACATGAAGCTGATGTTCGCCGGTGAAGGGCTCTAGTCCAAAACCATCATTTCCAAAAATTTTATTCTGCTGGATGGAATAATTTCGATCCCCGGTTGTTTTCATAGTTCGGACAACACAGTTCCGTTGAAAACATCCTTTGGGAGAGAAGCATATGAACCGGCTAACCGGATTTACCCTTGCAGCGACACTGGCAATCAGTGGCCTGGCACTCACCGGCCAGTCTATGGCTGGTAATATGGCACATGCTCATATTGGCCATGTGGTTACAGCTTTTGGAGATACYCCCGATAACAAGGGCCTGCTGCCTACCGCAGTTGCAGAGGCAAAAGTAACCGCATATCACGCAGGCCTCGCAGCTGCAGATCTGAGTGATCTTGCATCCATGCAGGCACATACAAGGCATGTTTTGCACGCCCTTGATACATCAGTGGAAGCAAAAGGCCCCGGTCTTGGGTACGGGCTTATCAAAGCCGCAGCCGGTACAACACTACATGTTGAACTTGCTGCCGGAAGTGAAGGTGCATCTGACGGCGTAAAGGCACACACCCTGCATGTTGCGACATCAGCCAACAACACAATTGCACGCGCCAACATGATTGTTGAACTGGGTAATAAAGTTCTTTCAGCATCTACTGCCGCTGTTGCAGCACCACATATGGAAAAAATCGCCACATTATCCGATCAGCTTTTGGCTGGAGCTGATGCAAACGGCGATGGCAAGATTGGCTGGGGCAAGGATGAAGGTGGTCTGAACGCTGCCACAGCTCACATGGGCTTCATGACCAAAGGCGAAGGTCTCTAATATACAAAACAGCTTTGCCGGAAACCAGCCACCAGGTGTTGATCCGGCAACTCTGGCAGAGGCCGATCCGCCTTTCAGCCTCTGCCAGCTTTTACCGCTTACTTGCGATGACGTTGCAGCCATATTATGACACCCGTACAAATGTCCTAATTGTTCATCTGCATCGGTCGTTATTTTGAAAATCATCCTCATGCGCCATGGCCGCCCGGAAATTGATCTTGAATCAATGAAGAAAAATCGTGTCACAGCGATGCAGTCCGGTGCCATTATTGATCAATACGAATTAAGTGATCTCGCCACGGATCAATCCCCCCCGGTCGACGCCCTTGATATCGCCCGGCAATGCAAAATAGTCTTCAATAGTGATCTTCCCAGATCAATCTCCTCAGTCCGGCTACTTGGCGTCTCTACAGATGCAATTACCAATGCGCAGTTCCGGGAATCCGCTCTGCCCTGGCTGTCATGGAGCTGGCCAAAGCTTGGCCTTTTCACCTGGTGTATATTGTTTCGCATTGCCTGGTTGTTCGGCTTTTCAAAAAATGGCGAAGATATTGGCAATGCCAAAACACGTGCCCTCGCCTGCGCTGGCATATTGCAAAAACAGGCAAATTCAGGCCAACCGGTATTGCTCCTGGGTCACGGCATCATGAACCGTCTGATAGCAAAACAATTGAAGAAATCGGGTTGGAAACAGATCGAAACAAACGGCGAGCGTTACTGGTCATTCACTATTTTCGAACGCTAGATATTGTCTGCAAAATCCACATATGATCATTATCATACCTTTTCATATTCAAAAATGGCAATATGAAAAGGTAAATTATCAAAAACATCCATCAAGCGGGCAGGCATGACATGAATTTCCGACACAATCTGGTTAATCCAACCCGCATTACAAGTGTTGCCCTGTTGCTTTGCGCCATCCAGATCACAGCTGCCCTTGCCGAATTGAAAACGATCAGGGTTACCGACAATATTTATGCTCTGGTAGGTGAGAAACAGCAACGATCCGAACAAAACCTGGCCAACAATGCTACATTCGGCGTGATTATTACCGATGAGGGTGTGGTTCTGGTCGATCCTGGTGGAAGCTGGAAAGGTGCCCGGGAAATTGATACTGCAATCAGCGCCATCACCAGCCAACCGGTTAAATTTGTGATCAATACCGGTGGTCAGGATCATCGCTGGATTGGCAATAGCTACTGGAGAGAAAGCGGTGCGCAAATCATCGCCTCCCAAAATGCGATCGAGGATCAGACAGCCCGGGCATCAATGCAAATGACCATGCTGGAAAACCTCATCAAGGATTCCCTTGATGGCACGGACCCGGTTACTGCCGACATCATTTTTGACGAAACCTATGATCTGGAGATTGGTGGTCTTGCCATATCAATCATTCATCCAGGGCAGGCTCATACACCTGGCGATAGTTTCGTCTGGTTGAAAAGCAGTTCAGTATTGTTTACAGGCGACATCGYCTATCTGGAACGTATTCTCGGYATTTCCGATTATTCAGAAACCAAAAGCTGGATGCATGCTTTTGAACAAATAGAGAAACTGCAACCGGCCTATGTTGTTCCAGGTCATGGCGCGCCCGCTGGTATGGCCGAAGCGAAAGCCCAGACATATGACTATCTCGCCAATATTCGTGATCGAATGAGTGCATATATCGAGGATGGAGGAGATATCATTGGATCGGTTGAAGTCGATCAAAGTGCCTTTTCTTTTCTTGAACAATTTGAAGCGCTTGCCCGCCGCAATGCCCAAACCACTTTTCAGCAGATGGAGTGGGAGTGATCCCTGGCACTTCTTCCAATTGGCGCCTTGTTGCTTGCGAATATTGGGTGAACCGGTTTGACCCCTCTCGATTTTTCCGGTTTAATTCGCCCACCTGCTGAAATCCCGCCATCATTTCCGGAACCAAAATCATGTCTGATCTACTCATTGCGCTTTTATCCATGCTTAGCGGAATAGTCGTTGGTATTATGAGCCCTGGTCCGAGTTTTGTGGTGGTTGCGCGAGCATCAATCTGCGGATCACGGCTTAATGGCGTGGCATCTGCAATCGGCATGGGACTGGGTGGAGCAACGTTCGCTACGGCCGCTGTGTTGGGGCTTGTGGTGCTGCTCGCAAGTGTACCGATATTATTTATTGCGATCAAAATTGCCGGAGCCGGTTATTTGTTTTATCTGGCATATAGAATGTGGCGTTCGGCAAATCAGCCACTTGAAATTCCGGCTGAGAACAATGGCAACAACTATTCTTTTTTACGGACGTTGATTGCCGGTTTCGTGACCCAGATCAGTAATCCCAAAACTGCCATTGTCTATGCCAGTATTTTTGCGGTGACACTGCCCGCAGATTATCCGGCCTGGTACGCCATGGCCTGCGTCGCCATCATATTTACGATTGAGACCACATGGTACGCGATCGTCGCACTGGTGTTTTCAACCAGCGGGCCTCGCCAGACCTACTTGCGCTTTAAGGCAAAATTTGATCGATCGGCTGCCGGCGTCATGAGCCTGCTCGGGTTAAAGGTTCTGTATCAGATCCGCTGACAGGCTGAAGGTTCCATCCCCTCGCCAGGCTTGTAAAACATTGCGGCACACAATGTTGGGCATCACACCAGTGCCCGCATAGCTGTTCGGAAATTGCCTGCAATAACAGATCATGCCCGACAAACAGAACTGTTTGTGTTGTATCCTGACCCAGCCATGTTTCGAGCAACAATCTGGTTCTACTGGACAAATCTGGCCATTGCTCACCATCAGCAGGCAAAATATCCTTAATTTGCTGACGCTCTGAAATGCCAAAGTGCTGCATGACGTCATTTATGGCACAACCTTCAAGACTGCCAAAATCACACGCAACAAGACCTGGATCAATTTCGACCGGCAGATTGAGAGCTGTCGCAATAATTTGCGCGGTATCACGGGCACGAAACAATGGGCTACTGACAATAATCTGGATGGGGCAATGTTGTAATATAAGCGCAGCCCTGCGTGCCTGCGACACCCCGGTCTCGTTGAGGGCAATATCACTCCGGCCCTGAAACCGCTCTTCGATGTCCCAGTCCGTCTCGCCGTGCCGAATGTAGTAAAAGCAGTTATGCTGATCCATTTCACGATTATTGAGGATAAGCGGGAATGTTACAAGTCCGGGTTCTGGTAATCAGGAAACGGATATTGAGAGCACAATAACCGGCGCTACACATAAAACCAGAAAAAATAAAATGGAAAATTTCCCTGTATTTCTGAACATGGCGCGCTGCCCTGGTTGACAAATGAGGCACCGGAACCAACCGGTGCATGTGGGATTTTTGTTAGGTTTATGTTAATCTTTATGGAATGAACGCCACATGAATATGTACAGATCCCGTTAAACGATCTGTTTTCTATTGGAGAATATCGAGGAATATGAAGCAACATTGGTGATACAGATCTGCTCGAAGACACATGCTTCCTTGAGCATGGAGACCTTGGTATAATAGTCTGTTGCGTCAGCGTTCGGGATCAGCATTTTTAGCGAGACAGTTAAAAGGAGAAAGCACATAATCGCTTTATTGGTTTTCTTACCGAACATAAATTTGCCTCTGTATTCTTTAAGGAATTTAGCGCCATGCGCGCTGGTTTAGAATTGAGAGCAAGCTATGATTGTGCCGATGAACGCCTTCTGAACGGGCATGACAGGTTCGGTTTAGGTGAGAAAAACACGCTGATTTCAGCCAGTATCAGCGCAAAAATACCTTGAAAAACATATGAATAACCTGAATAATAATGATGAAACGAAGTCCATGCCCACGAATTAATTGTCCATCAGGCTCATTTTTTGCAAAGACCAGTTTGCTCCGGGGCATTCGCCAGGAAATCACATGACAGTAAGATTGAAAATTCGGCCCGTAACAGTAAATGACTATGTGCAATGGAAACCACTTTGGGATGGTTACAATGAATTTTACGGGCGTTCCGGCGAAACCACTCTGGACGACGCAATTACGCAATCCACCTGGGCCCGATTTCTGGATATGAACGAGCCGGTCCACTGTCTTGTCGCACAAAGCGACGGAAGTTTGTGCGGCCTTGCCCATTTTCTATATCATCGCAATACCACGTTGATCGAGCAGAGCTGTTATATGCAGGACCTGTTCACTGATAAATCTGCAAGAGGCAAGGGTGTCGGGCGCGCGTTGATAGAGGCGGTATACAAA
>JAESRR010000018.1 GCA_016764535.1 Cohaesibacteraceae bacterium
CAACTTTTCAGATTGCAATTTCAGGTACACGGAACGACACTTCACTCGCATGTAAGCATGGGCGCGGTGGTTTGCAGCGATTCCAGCATTCCGGAGGAAGATTTGTTTCGGCAGGTCGACATCGCTTTGTATGAGAGTAAAAAATTTTCCGGTACACATTTCCAGCTATTCGACAAACAGATGGAAGTCCAGCTTTTTGATCGCATCAGCCTGGACAAAGATATGGAAAACGGCCTGGAACGCGGAGAATTTGTGGTCTATTTCCAGCCCCAGGCCTATACAAAAAGAATGTCCGTTTTTGGGTTTGAGGCCCTCGTGCGCTGGAAACGTAAAGGCGCTGGAATTGTGCCTCCCGATCAATTTATCTCGGCAGCAGAGACCAGCGGATTTATCCAGAAACTCGATCTATACGTTTTGCAAAAAGCATGTGAAACCGCCGTCGGATGGGCATATGATTTCAAGGTTTCGGTCAATCTATCCCCCTTGCTTTTTTCGAATGTTAATCTACCAGCCAACATTCAGAACATTATCAAAAGTACCGGTATCGACCCTTCGCGACTAACGCTTGAAATTACCGAAACGGCCCTGATGTCCAACCGTGAACAGACTATTGTGGCACTAAACAAATTGCGGGAACTCGGGCTTAAAATTGCACTCGATGACTTTGGCACCGGCTATTCAAGCCTTTCATATCTGTATGAATTTCCGCTCGACATTTTGAAAATTGATCGTGCATTCGTTGCAGATCTCACGGAAAATCCAACCAAACAGGCTATTTTCAAATCAATTGTTGAACTTGGACAAAAATTGAATTTGTTTGTCATTGTTGAAGGTATTGAAACCGAGGAACAACGGCTTGAAGCAGCGCGACTTGGCGCTGATTCAATACAGGGATATTTACTCAGCAAACCATTTCCCAATGAACAAATGACCGAGAAACTGGTTGAACTCATGCGTAATACCACAAGGACTGCGATCGGTTCCGATGGTGCAAAACCGGAAAATACAGAAGCCCGGGCAACCGGCTAATTGATAATCAACGGGACTTTTTCAAATTTGGTAACATCAATAATTCCAAGATCTGAAATTCTAATTTCCGGTATGACAACAAGCGCCAACAATGAATGCTGCATGTAAGCATTATTCAGCGCACAGCCGCAATCCCGCATCGCGGACACAAGTTTGTCGGCTTTCACAGCAACGATCTCTGCACGCTCCTGTGACATCAAGCCAGCAATCGACAATTCAATTAAAGCGAGCTCCTTTCCCCCGGATATAAGAACCACACCACCTCCGATCTGCCGTAATCGGTTGGCAGCCAAAGCCATGTCCGATTTGTCCGTACCAACAACAATCATATGATGACTGTCGTGAGCGACTGTTGATGCCATTGCACAAGGTACATCATAGCCAAAACCGGAAACAAATCCGTTCACGACAGTACCTGTTGCCCTGTGGCGTTCAACAAGGGCAATTTGGCACACATCGTTCGCCAAATCCATTTGCACTTGCCCATCGGAAACCGAAAGCGCTGATACCAGTGCCTTTGTTGGTGCCTGGTTCTCGATCACTCCAATAGTACGAACATCAACCTGTTTAGCATTTTCCGGAGCAGCAATGTCAAAATCAGCTGGCTCCAAATCCCGCGCCATATTGACCGTATCCTTGGCGGAATCGGGATAATCAAACGCTGGAATATTGCATGTTAATGTTTGATCCCGGGCCACTTGCTGTCCCTGGGCTATGACGACCTCGATGGGTAAATCGATCAGGCTGGATGAAATGATAAGGTCCGCGCGTCTACCTGGCGTGATAGACCCCAGCTCCCGCTCAAGCCCAAAATGCTGGGCCGTGTTCAATGTTGCCATCTGAATTGCTGTTATGGGTGGTAAACCCTGAGCAATTGCATGCCGAACCACCCTGTTCATATGACCATCATTTATAAGTGTACCGGAGTGACTGTCATCGGTACAAAGAATAAAATTCCTGCTATCAAGTTTCTTTTCGGTGATTGCACGCACCTGCTCTGCAACATCATACCAGGCTGAACCCAGACGGAGCATCGACCGCATTCCCTGGCGAACACGCGCAACCGCATCTTCCATTCGCGTGCCTTCATGGTCATCGGCGGGGCCTCCGGCAACATATCCATGAAAATCCAGACCCAGATCAGGTGACGCAAAATGACCGCCAACCGTCTTGCCAGCGTTCATTGTCGCCGCGATTTCGCCCAACATATCTGGATCAGCTGCAGCGACGCCCGGGAAATTCATCATTTCTCCCAAACCAATTATCCCTGGCCAATTCATCGCTTCACTGACGTCATCCGGTGATATTGATGCACCTGCATTTTCCAACCCGGGTGCGCTTGGCACACATGCCGGCATCTGGACATACACATTCATAGGAAGTGTCATAGCTTCATCATGCATCAACCGTACACCCTCAAGCCCCAACACATTTGCGATTTCATGTGGGTCAATGAACATTGATGTCGTACCATGCGGGATAACAGCCCGGGCAAATTCCGAGACCGTAATCATGCCCGATTCGACATGCATGTGGGCGTCGCAAAGGCCAGGTACCAGATATCGGCCGCTAGCATCCAAAATTATTGTATCCGGCCCAATTGTATGTGATGCATCATGTCCGACATAGGCAAATCGACCGTCAACAATTGCAATATCTATGGCATCTATAATTTCAGCGGAATGCACATTTACCCAGCGACCATTTCGTATCACAGTGTCGGCTTTCGACCTTCCCATAGCAACATTCACCAGATTGGTTGCGCATTCTGCCCAGCTTTTCATGTTCACCCTTTTCCTATAATAATTCGATCATCGTACGCATATTCAGAACAATTACCAGCTTCATACCCGACATAACAACATGATCGTAATGCTGCTTTTCACACGGAACTCACCAGGCTACAACCAGGATACACACACACCAGGAGACTCATATGGCAAAAACAGCTTTCATTGGACTGGGAGTAATGGGCTATCCCATGGCTGGTCACATTTTGAAACGTGGTGAGCATGAAGTTGTTGTTTACAATAGAACAACTTCAAAAGCCGAGGACTGGGTCAGGGAACACGGTGGTAGCTGTGCATCAACACCGGCGGCAGCGGCTAAAGGCTGCGACTTTGTTTTTTGCTGTGTCGGTAATGATGACGATTTGAGAAGCGTTACACTTGGCGACGATGGTGCGTTTGCGTCCATGAAAAATGGCGCCATTTTCATTGATAATACGACATCCAGTGCAGAAGTTGCCCGGGAACTCGGTGAAGTTGCAGCAAAATCGGGCATTGGCTTTCTCGATGCACCTGTATCCGGAGGACAGGCTGGTGCAGAAAACGGTGTTTTAACCGTAATGGTCGGTGGTGATCTCGCGCATTTTGACAAAGCCGAGCCAATTATTCGATCCTATGCAAAAATGATTGGTAGAATGGGCGAAATTGGTGCGGGCCAGCTTACAAAAATGGTCAACCAAATATGTATTGCCGGTCTCGTTGAAGGTTTGGCAGAGGGAATTCATTTCGCAAAAAAATCCGGTCTGGATGTGGAAGCCGTCATTGATGTGATTTCCAGAGGAGCAGCTGGTTCGTGGCAAATGGAAAACCGCTTCAAAACAATGAATGCCGGAGAATTCAACTTTGGATTCGCTGTCGACTGGATGCGTAAGGACCTCGATATTGTGCTAACTGAAGCACGCAATAATGGAGCAAGCCTGCCGGTCACAGCCATGGTTGATCAATTTTATGCCGAGGTGCAAAAAATCGGAGGCAATCGCTGGGACACGTCATCCCTCCTCGCACGGCTGGAAAAAAAATAACCACGAAACAACAAACGCGGCAGGCCGGGTTCAAGCGGTCTGTCGCGGAATTTCGGCTTCAATATTGTATATTTGATCAGGATGGACCGGCCTTGCGAAATAAAAGCCCTGGGCCTCGTCACAACCCAGTTCCTGCAACGCTTCAAGTTGTGCTTCGGTCTCTATACCTTCTGCAAGTACTTTGACATTTAAACTGTGGCCCATAGCCACAATTGCCGCGATGATTGCCTTACTGCTCCGTTCAGAATCGATATCCTTCACGAAACTACGATCAATCTTGATTTTGTTTATCGGGAACAACCGCAAATAATTCATCGACGAATAAGCCACGCCAAAATCATCGATGGCCAACGAAAATCCAACATCCCGCAGTTCTTGCAAAATGTCTACTGCACCTTCAGGATCTTCCATCAACCACGTTTCAGTCAATTCAAGTTCAAGCCATTCAGGCTTCGCCCCGATTTCATTTACAACTGAAAGCAACTCATCAGCAAATGCTTCATTCAGGGTTTGTCTTCCGGAAATATTGATCGCCAGTCTGCCAAATTTGTATCCGGCTTTCTGCCACGCCACCGCTTGCTTGCATACTGCGCGAACAACCCAGTCACCTATATCGATAATTATGGAACTTTTCTCGGCAATCGGAATAAAATGAGCCGGGCTGATAAACTTCCCATCTGGCCCCTTTAATCTAATAAGGGCTTCATAACCAGCAGTTTCAAGTGTCGTTAAGCTGGTTTTCGCCTGATAGTGCATTGTAAACAGATCTTCATCCAGAGCCTTGCGCAGATAAGACAGCATTTCTTTTTGCATCGACCTGCCCTGGCGAAGCGACGAATCAAAGTGAACAATTCTCGTTTTGTTTTGATCTTTGCTTTTATTGACAGCCAATTCCGCATTGCAAAATAACTGCCTTGCATCGTCGCCGTCCTGGGGATACTGAACTGTACCGATTTTGGTTTTGATATTAATCACATCTGCCATGGTCTTCATCGGCATTTCAATAAGATCAAGTACCTCATCCGCAGCATGACTGATTGCGACAGATATATCTTCGTCAGCTTCAAATCCGGTCATAATGATTGCAAAATCGTCGCTTGCCAAATGCGAACAGAAAAAGTTTTTTGCAGGTAATTTTGTTAGCCGTTCAGCAACCTGATTGAGAACTTCATCCCCAACCTTCAACCCATAATCGTCATTCAGTTCTTTAAAACCGTCAAGATCAATAAGCAGTAATCCAAATTGTGTCTTTTCTTTCCGATGCTCGGCAATGTTCTGGTTGAGATTTTCCAAAAACAACATTCTGTTTGGCAAGTCCGTTACTGGATTGTAGTAAGCAAGCCGATGAATCCGTTCGTCAACATAATTTCGCTCGGATATATCCTGCATCACAGTAACAAAGTGTTTTAAATCTCCGGCGTCCTTGTCCCTTATTGCCAGCATGGTTCTCAATTCCGGATAAACGGTTCCATTTTTCCGTTTTACCCAGATTTCACCACTCCAGTGACCGGTGGTCAAAACCTGTTCATGGATCTCGAAGTGATCTCTGGGCTTGTGCCTGTCCGACCACAATGCGCTGACGTGGTGTCCAAGAATTCCGTCTCTCGTCCAACCCGTCATTTTAGCAAATTGAGCATTAACCTGACGGATATACCCGTCTGGATCAACGATCATCACACCTTCGCGGATGGCATCCATGACACTTGCGCTTACCTGCAGCCTATCCTGGGCTGCGCGTCTTTCGTGTTCCTCAACAATTCTTACGGCGAATATTTCGAGTAAACTTTTGTTCCAGTCAGACAACAATATTGGGCTTGTATGACTTAGGTTTATTGCGCCAATTGCTTTACCTTCACCTGAGACCAAACAAGTTCCATAGAAACTCTGTAGACCCATTTTTACCAGGATATCATCGCCCAGATAGGTTTCGGCCAACCCGGATTCTATATACAAACTTCCCTTTTTCAGCACATCGTGAGTCGGGCTGCCTTCCAGCGGAAATGAAAAATTGGAAATGACTTCACCTTGCGCGGAAGCCGCGATAGAGCTGATTTCACGAGGATTATCCGGGTCATCAAACAAACCTATGAAAGCAAATGTTGCATTATATGCTGCTGACAAAAAACGGGCTGTTTCCTGATAAAAATCCGCCGAATTGGTAGAACGGGAAAATATCGTGTTAAATGCCGTTAACGTCGCCTTCATCCGCTCGGGCTCGGTCAGATTCGCGGTTCCAGTATCATCGGGACGATAAATATTATCATCCTGCATAACCGGCTTGTAATCCGCATCCTTTGTCATGCTGACAACTATCTCCTGGCACACAATGACGAATGCAGCTACATCCAAACGAGCAACACTCCATATGCACCAAGTAAACATAACAAGTCTTAATAATACGTGATATTAGTTGTGTAATGATCGTTATCAAAACTTACGCAACTAAATATAAATTCGATTTATACTGTTACAATATCACATATATTCATTAGATATATTGTATTTCACGATACCGAATTACGACTTGATACTATCATCCAGATAATCAAGCGGCAATTCTGTAGTATATTTTATTTGTTCCATTGCAAATGATGTTGACACATCGTTCAAATCAATTTTTGAAATCAAACGTTTGTAGAACGCATCAAATGCCTCGATATCCGGTACGACCACCCGCAAGAGATAATCTACCTGACCGGCCATGCGATAGAACTCAACGACCTCCGGTATCTCCCGAACAACTTCTGCAAACCGCTTCAACCACTCTTCAGAATGTTGATTGGTGGTGATGGCGACAAATGCCGCTACTTTTACATTAATTTTTTTTGGGTCAAGGATTGCAACACGGCCGGTGATAACTCCGTCTTCTTCCATTTTTTGAATTCGGCGCCAGCACGGCGTGGTCGACAGACCAACGCGTCGCCCGATTTCAGCGACAGGAACAGTTGAATCCACCTGGAGAATTTTGAGAATTTTTCTGTCCAGCCTATCCATATTCAGTTTCCACCTAATTTGTTCGTTCCACACATCCAAATCATTCCTTGCATCATTATGGAATAATTTTTTGCCCGTCGTCGTAAATTAGCTTTTAAACGAAAAAAAACAAGCGATAAATTACAAAATATAGAATGTGCTTGCTTCGCAGTGGATGGACTGCATTACGGATTATTGATAATCGAAGATCATAATTCTGTTTTGAATGTGCCGGATATATCATTCAAAAAAACTCGCCACATATTCAATTTGTTAAATAATCAGCTGACGTCAAAATGCAAATGACAAAAATTGGCAATCATTGGAATTTTCGTTCGTTATTAGTCTATTAACCATGTTCCTGAAGGAGATATTAACGCAATTTCTGCATTGTTGAACTGTTACGGCTTTCAGGATAAATCATGTCTCCAAATCGTGAGGATCGTGTAAAGAAATATCAGCAACGGAGCAAACGGCGTCACGCGGTTGCCCGAACCGTTAAAGACGCTCGCGACAGACTGAATACTTCAAGCGGAAAATTATCGTTTGATTACGAGCTGTTGCGAATTTACGCACGAAACAGAATAAGTGCCTATTATATTGTTCCCTTACTCGCGTGTGTGATTGCCACCATTCTTGCCTGGTGGAGCTGGCGTGGATACGCCGTATTATGGTTTAGCTATATTGTTTGTTCCCATGGCCTGGCACTGCACATGGTTCACAAATTCGAAGCTGAAGCGGATATTCAAAGTAATCTTGATCGATGGCGCCGAAAATTTCTTGCAACAGAGTTTTTGCATGCTCTGGGCTGGGCCGGATTTGTTCTAATTCCGCTAACAGCAGGCAGCCTCGACATGGATGTGTTCAAACTTTCCATCATGTTGGTCGTTACTGCAATAACTGCAATGTTGTCTTCACCAATACCCTCGGCACTTTTTGTTGGTACTTTACCAGTTGGTGCCGCATTTATGGCAAGCTTCGCTTTGCATGGAGGCATTCATAGTTACACCATGGCGTTGTTCTCTTTCGGGGCCATGATATTTTTCCTGATGCTTGGCAACCGGCTGTATTCTTCTACAACAGTGATGCTTTCCTATCGTGCAGAAAAAGACGCGCTTATAGGAGAGTTGGAACAGGCTAACGCCATTTCAGACGAAGCAAGACGAAGGGCAGAAGAGGCCAATCTGGCAAAGTCAAAATTTTTGGCGACCATGAGCCATGAGTTGAGGACGCCACTGAATGCCATTCTTGGCTTTTCCGAAGTCATGATGAACGAAATGCTGGGCCCTCTGAATAATGAATCCTACAAGAGTTACATGCGCGATATCCATGACTCAGGGCAGCACCTGCTCGATTTGATAAATGAAATACTGGACTTGTCGCGCATTGAAGCTGATCGGTACGAACTGAATGAAGAACCGGTACGACTAATACATATTGCAGAAGACTGCCTGCATCTGATCAATATGCGTGCGAAAAGCAAAGGTCTGAATATTGTTCAACAATTTGAAGAATCAATGCCCAAAATTTGGGCGGATGAAAGGGCCATTCGTCAGGTCATTCTCAATTTGTTATCGAACGCGGTAAAATTCACCCCCCACAACGGCACCATTACGCTCTCTTCAGGATGGACCGCGGGTGGCGGCCAATATATTTCAGTCAAGGATAACGGACCAGGTGTTTCCGAAGCAGAGATTCCGATAATTCTGGAGTCC
This sequence comes from Cohaesibacteraceae bacterium, assembly GCA_016764535.1. GTDB lineage: Bacteria > Pseudomonadota > Alphaproteobacteria > Rhizobiales > Cohaesibacteraceae > JAESRR01. Next base: position 8,527 of record JAESRR010000018.1, read on the forward strand.
TTTGGTCAGGGGGCTATCGCCCAAAAGAGCGCAGAACAGGGAACGGGGCTGGGGTTACCAATTGTACAGGCACTGGTACGCATGCATGATGGAAAATTCGACTTCAAATCCAAATTGAGAGAAGGCACAACCGTTACTGTGACATTGCCGCGCTCGCGCGTTATGGAAGATATGCGAACAGACGATGACCCTGACGATCAAGCAATATTGACTCTTGCACGAGTTGGGTAGCTACTCTGCCATCAAAAAAGCAGGCGATCTCTCGTATTAAATTGAAAATACAAACCTTCATTTGACGAAGTTTTCAGTCAGTACTTCCGGCCACACCCGCATCTGCAAAGGTTGCCATATCGGAATGCGTTGCCACAGCTCCCTTGACGATTGAAGCTGCAAGTGCTGCTCCCGAGCCTTCTCCAAGCCTCATTCCAAGATCCAGCAACGGCTCTTTACCCATTTTTTCCAGCACAGTTTTGTGAGCACTTTCAGCAGAAACATGTGCCATCAAACAATGATCAAGCGCATCAGGTCGTATAGATTGAATAATCGCAGCAGCTGCTGTTGCGACAAACCCATCAAGAATTACCGGTATTCTTTGAGACCGAGCGGCAATTATCGCTCCGGCCATTGCTGCCAGTTCCCGGCCACCAACAATGCGCAAGATTTCCAGWGGGTCTTTCTCTCCATTCAATCTGGACACAGCTTTGCGAACAGCGTCGGCCTTGCRTTTTAACCCGTCATCGTCAACTCCGGTGCCGCGTCCGATCCAGTCCTCTGCTTCACCACCATACAAAGCCAGATAAATAGCAGAGGCGACCGTTGTATTGGCAATACCCATCTCTCCAATGCATAAAAGATCGGTTCCACCGGCAACCGCTTCCATCCCAAAAGCCATTGTTGCTGCACAGGAGCTTTCGTCCATCGCGTCCTCCAGTGTGATATCACCGGTTGGCACTTCAAGGGCAAGATCAAAAACTTTAAGTCCAAGATCATATGCCACACACAACTGATTAATCGCTGCACCGCCAGCCGCAAAATTCTCCACCATTTGCGCGGTCACCGACGATGGAAATGCGGAAACCCCCTGATTGGCGACACCATGATTTCCGGCAAAAATTGCAACAAGCGGGCGGGTTATTTGCGGTTTCCGTCCTTGCCACATAGCAACCCAGAATGCCAGCTTTTCCAGTTTCCCCAGAGACCCCGCAGGTTTGGTTAACAACGCGTCCCTCTCACATGCGGCATCGAAAGCAGCCTGATCCGGTTCGGGCATCAAGCGGATCAAATTTCGTATATCATCGAATGGCAAACCAGTGTCAGCAGCGGTCATTTGGAACCTTCGGACTTCTCGTGAGTTAAGGAATAGCTATAATGAATCAATTCAGCCCATGATTCATTTGTTGGCTATTAACACTAGCCTTCTTCAGGTTCAATCAAATGCGCGTTATCAAACCGTCTTTCCTGCGTCTACACGGCCTGTCACCACTAGAGTGGTACAGAGATTTCCTTGTATGCCTTTTATTTTTTACAAGACTGCCTTTGCCAAAATTCATGACAACCACAATCGCTGAAAAACCTGATTTCTCCAGAGCGGCAAAAAGTTGGCCATTGTTGGGAATATTTCTGGCATTTTTGTCTCTGATACCTGGCAGCCTGATCGTATTGTATCGCGGAGATTTTGGGTACGATATGACCCTGGCGTTCATATCAGTTGCACTGCTAATATTAATTTCCGGAGCGTTGCACGAGGACGGTCTGGGTGACGTGGCAGATGGATTCTGGGGTGGATCGACAGTCTCCCGCAAGCTGGAAATTATGAAAGACAGCAGAATTGGTGCATTTGGCGTTGTTGCCCTCATCATGTCTATTGGATTGCGGGTTACAATACTGGCTCAACTCATCGAATTTTTTGGTTATTGGGCGGCAGGAGCGGCTTTTATTGCCGCGTCTGCCGGTTCACGAGCTTCAGCGGTTCGGGTCTGGGCAATTTTATCTCCTGCCCGCCAGGACGGATTATCTGCAAATCTTGGCCTGCCCACTCAAGGGACCATGGTACAAAGCATGGTATTTGCTTGTGGAATCATCTTCATTTTCATCATTGGTACTATGGGTCCGCTCTCTGCGATCACCGCAGTATTGGCCATGTTCGTTTCATCATGGGCATTTGGTCAGGTTGCATTACATCACATTGGCGGGCATACCGGCGACGTGTTGGGAGGAACCCAGATAATATCGGAGATTGCTATATTGCTGGCAATTTTAATTTTCTCTGCATGACATGTAAATCATCGTCGTTCACCACTTTCAGGAGCAATGGTTGCGAACATGCTCTGAACACAATAAAAAGACAAAAAGGATTTAACAGATGGCTTCCAGCCCCTGTATTTTAGTTTGCGTGATGGATGACGATCTTGGACTTTGCCTGGGATGTGGCCGCACCAAAGTTGAAATTACCCAATGGGGTAACATGAGTGAAACCGATCGACTTGCACTCATGCAGGATCTACCAAAGCGTCTGGACGCCGCGACCGGAGACACGAATGCAGGGTTATAAGAGTTTTTTTATTGGTATGGTCATACTGATAGCAGCCCTGGTGTTGCTCGTTGTCCGGAATGATACGCCAATTGTAAATGGCTACACAAACGACCAGTTTGCACAAATGGCCGCCCTTCTTGCCATTCTGGTTTTTATGATAGGCTCATTCTTTCGTCACGTTTCCCTTGGATCACTGGTACGTGGGATATTGGTATGGGTTGGTCTGGGAGTTATCCTCCTTGGTGTTTATACATATCGACACGACATCATTCGCTCGGTTGAACAATTTGCCGGTGATCGTAGCGGAAGTGTCAATGAAATTCAGAACGATCAGCCTTCTGGTTTTGACAGGGGGTTCATTCCTCAGCCCATAATAAACTTCGGGAAGCGACTTTACGCAGAACTTGTACCATCCACGCCCATGTCGAGTGGCGTACCAGGGGATCCGGTTTCCATTCGCCGCGGCAGAGATGGACAGTTTCATGTCCGCGTGCTCGCAAATGGGCAAAACCTGTCGATGCTTATCGATACAGGAGCAAGCTCAATTGTTATTTCCCACGAAGACGCCATTCGTGTTGGATTAGATCCTAACAGTCTGATTTATAAAGTGCCGGTATCGACGGCAAATGGCCGGGCATTCGTTGCACCTGCGCAAGTTCAGGATCTGCGTGTGGGAACAATTACCAGAACCAAACAGAAAGTTCTGGTCTCTCAACAGGGGCAACTCAATCAAAGCTTGCTTGGACTACCATTTCTGGACAGTCTCAAGAGCTGGACCGTAACAGGCGATCAATTGACACTTTATCCCTGATGGATGATACGCGATAAACAATTGAACTTCCGGTTCCGGAACCAGCTGATACTATATGGATCATACAGCTATTGTATCCCGGATAACGCCAAAACAAACCGCACCGATACCAACAGCAAAAATATACCAAATGCTTTTGATAAAATGGTTTTTGGTAATTTATGGGCAAGCCGGACACCAAGTGGCGCAAACAAAATTGTAACCGGGACCATTAGTCCAATCACCAGAAAATTGACAAAACCCACTGAGAATATTGGCAGGTCTGTGTTACCCCACCCCGCCCAGATAAAGCCAATAGCGCCGGGTATGGATATTAGAACTCCAACACCGGAACTAGTTGCAATTGCCTGATGTATGGGCCTGTTGTAAAGCGTCATAAATGTGTTTGTCATGATGCCCCCTCCGATGCCCATCAGTGTAGAAAAGAAACCAATAACAATACCGGTGATCGATCGTCCGGTAGATCCCGGCAGATTGTCGCTAATCCGCCAGCTTTCTTTTCCAAACAACATTTTTATTGCCACAACAAAAGCGATCGCCGCAAAAATTGCAATAAGACCCTGACCCGATGTGTAAGACGCTACGATCGCGCCCAATACGACTCCCAAAGGTACGCTAACAAAAAAATGCCCGAGCAACTCCTGATCCACTGCACCGCGTTTGCGATGGGAAAGATATGACCTCAATGAGGTTGGAGCTATAATTGCAAGAGATGTCCCGATTGCTACATGCACCCGCGCGCTGTCAGGAACATGCAAAACCTCAAAAAACTGAAACAGGACAGGAACAAAAATCGCTCCCCCTCCAATGCCAAACAGCCCGGCTAGAAGTCCGGCTATTGCACCGGCTACAATCAATGAAAGTGCCAGAATAAACAGTTCTTCTACCGGTAGACCAAACATGTAGCGCCAATCCTCATTGACTAAAGCAAGTTGAACGACGGTCCACCTTTTTAGAGATCAGCCCGAATGCTCCAAAGCTCGGGGAACAACACAACATCCAGCATTTTTCGTAAATAGGAAACACCGGATGTGCCGCCTGTACCGCGACGAAACCCTATGACCCGTTCCACGGTTGTGACATGGTTGAAACGCCAGCGACGGAAATAGTCTTCAAAATCAACAAGTTTTTCGGCAAGCTGGTAAAGTTCCCAGTTTTTGGACGGATCGCTGTAGATTGTAATCCAGGCATCTTGCGCAGTCACGTCAGATTCATATTGTTGAGAAAAATCCCGATCCAGTTGCGCGGGATCTATTTTAAATCCGCGTCTTGCCAATAATCGTAACGCTTCATCATAAATGCTTGTTTCATTCAGTAATGTCTCGAGCCATCCGTGGACATTCTTCTCATGGGCGTGAGGTCGAAGCATAACAGCATTCTTGTTACCCGCCATAAATTCAATAGCTCGATATTGATAGGATTGAAATCCTGAGGACTGTCCCAGATCATCCCGGAATTGCGAATATTCACTGGGTGTCATGGTACGAAGCACATCCCATGCCGAGTTTAGTTGATCGAATATTCGCGCAACCCTGGTTAGCTGTTTAAATGCCGTTTGGAGATCATCGCCAGCGATGCTCAGTTTGGTAGCTGCCAATTCATGGATTGCCAGCTTCATCCAGAGTTCCGAAGTTTGGTGTTGAACAATGAACAAAAGCTCATCATGAGCTGTCGACAATGGTTTTTGTGCCGTTAGCACTTTGTCCAGCTGAAGATAATTTCCATAGGACATGCGGCCATCAAATGACATTTGCGCACCATCATCAGATGGATCATAGGGAGATGGACACATGATTTATTCCTTTGGATTTAGTTTTCAGGATGCAATTGCAAGGACCGGAGAGTCCAGTACATCCTTTGGCAAAATATCTTTTGCAGCGCGCAGAACTTCAAGCCCGGCGCCAGGTTGCGTGGATTGCATGGACAATATCTGACGATACTTTCGCGCGCCCGGTACAGCCTGTACAAGACCAAGCATATGGCGGGTAATTTGGTTTAGACGCCCGCCCTTCTGTAGATGGTTCGCTATATATGGCTCCATTTGATCCAGCACCTGCCCTGGTGTTACCATCCGCTGTATGCCAAATATCTCATGGTCCACGCGCGCCAAAATTGATGGATTGTGATAGGCTTCACGCCCCATCATAACGCCATCCATTATGGTCAGATGTTGTATACATTCTTCCAAAGACCTAATTCCACCATTGATCTGAAGAGGTATGTCAGGCAAGCGCTGCTTCAATCGATAAACACGATTGTAATCAAGCGGCGGTACGACCCTGTTTTCTTTGGGCGAGAGGCCTTTCAGCCAGGCTTTGCGTGCATGCACGGAAACGCTATCGCAACCAGCCTGGAGTACAGCATCGACCAATGCATCCAGTGCCTCTTCCACATTCTGATCGTCAATCCCGATACGACACTTAACTGTTACGGGGATTGATACGGCATTTTTCATGGCGGCTACACATTCAGCAACCAAATCCGGTTCGGCCATGAGGCAGGCACCAAATCGCCCTGACTGCACGCGATTCGACGGACAACCAATATTCAAATTTATCTCGTCATATCCGAATTCTAAACAAATTTTTGCAGACCGGGCAAGATCATCTGGATCAGATCCACCAAGTTGAACAGCGGTTGAATGTACCGCGTCATTATATCCAAGCAACCTGTTTCGATCACCATGAATGACCGCGCCTGTGGTCACCATTTCCGTGTAGAGCAGAGCTTTGGTAGTCAGTAAGCGATGAAAGTAACGACAATGCCGGTCCGTCCAATCCATCATCGGTGCAACGGAGAATCTTGAAGCATTGAATTCGCTGGTTTTTTTCATTATATCAATAACTTAATGCTCAAGGCTGACTTGTGTATTGTGGTGTATTTTCGATCATATTTGACTATTTCGTATCATGATTTACAACATGTTGTAAATTCTCAATTGGATGTTGTAAATTATGGGCACGATCACATCACGTAAACGGAAAGACAATTCAACAGCGTATTCTGCCCAGATATCCATAATGTCGAAAGGCAAAATAGTCCACCGCGAAGCCAAAACATTCGACAGAAGAAAAGCAGCCGAGCTCTGGATTGCCAACCGGGAAGACGAACTCAATACACCAGGCGGGCTGGAATTCAAAAGCGTTTCACAAGCACCTTTGTCTGCGGCGATTGAATCCTACATTGGTGATTATGCTACCAAGATTGGCCGAACCAAACTGCAATGTCTGAATGTCCTGAAACGGGATTACCCGGTTGCATCAAAATTGTGCGCTGAAATAAAACCCAAAGACATTGTTGAACTTGCAAAACAACTGAGTGAAACAAAAGGACCTTCCACTGTTCAGAACTACCTGTCTCATCTGGGTGCTGTTTTTACCATCGCTCAGCATGCCTGGGATTATCCGCTAAACAACCAGACTGTCCGGGATGCGATGAGCGCAACCAAGCGGCTTGGCCTGACGGCTAAATCAAGAAGCCGGGACAGACGACCCACACTTGATGAGCTTGGCCGGCTTCTGTCCCATTTTGCTGAAAAAACCAAACGACATAATCAATCGATACCTATGAAAGATATCGTTCTGTTTGCTCTGTTCTCAACCAGACGCCTGCATGAAATTACTTCTATCAAGTGGGACGATCTGGAAATCAAGGCATCTCGCGTTTTGGTTCGGGATATGAAAAACCCCGGCGAGAAGATCGGAAACAATGTCTATTGTGATATTCCCGAACCTGCACTGGCTGTGATTTTACAGCAACAAAGAACTGATGCAGAAATATTCCCATACAATCACCGTTCCATCAGCGCGTCGTTCACCAGAGCATGCAGATATCTGGCGATTGAGGATCTAAGGTTCCATGACCTTAGACATGACGGGGTCTCAAGGCTGTTTGAAATGGGAAGCACAATACCTCGTGCAGCATGCGTCTCCGGCCATCGCTCCTGGTCTTCTCTGCAGAGGTATACGCATATTCTACAGAGTGGTGACAAATACGCTGAATGGCCGTGGATGCCGCTAAAGCCTGTCGAGACACACAACATCAACGAGACATAAGCACAGGAACCGGCGGGAAAGTATCGCTGCATTCAATGTAACCGTTTTCAACGGGTTGTCGTTTCTTTGCGAAAATCGCGTCAGATAAATATCGTACAATACAGGCATCCGGACTTGATGCAGAATACCTCGACCCGGTTTCCATATTCAGGGGGGAGCATCGGCATCATCGACACAGACAATAACAATGTTGCATCGCCTTCAGATATCAAAGCCATCTATTTGTTATTGGCAAACGCAAAAATCACCCAAACGCCTGAAGGCGGGTTGATCGTTTATTCCAAACTACCGCTGGAAGCGGCAATGCTTCTGGAAGGCCTCCGTTCCGATTTGGAAGACATGGAGCCCATTGATGAAGAGTAATAAAAAATTTCTGTTGCCGGCTGACTTCCATGTGGTGTTTTCGGTGGACCATATCATCAATACTTCTGATCTTTCCTGATCTACGAAGCCTCGCAAGTCCTCCCGCCACCGGGCACATACTAAAATACACGGCCTTTGGCCCAAGTCTTCAACAGCCAGGATTGCAGGATTTGATCACTGTAATTCCGAATTGAGCAGACAATATTTTGAAGTATGAAAGGAGGCAGCTCCTACTCAGAAAACATATAGATACTTTTGATTTTGAGATACCGGTCTTGCTTACAGCTGACCAACTTAAAGCGCTTTATCTTATTATTGAATCCATGGATATAACACTGGATATTGATGATATGGCGATCGTCTATTTTGAAGCGATACAGGAGGCTCTGGATGAAATCTTTGGAATAATTATCGACAATATTCCTGCAGATTTTGATTCAAGGGGCTGACATAAGCATTTGATTTTAAACAATTAATATATCACTCAAAATGGAATTCACGTTTTATTCACGTCAACATTGTGCTTTGCTTTAACTTCAATCTCTTGTTTTGAATCAAGTCAGGAAAAGGATTAAGGATGCCAATGGATAACCACAGAAAAACTGACTTCGTAACACTCGCCGAAGTAAATGCAGTGCATGAAATGCTCATCAAGGCAAAGATATCACCCACCCCGAATGGGGGACTGGTCGTGTTCGCAAAATTACCATATTCCGTTGCATACAGGTTTGAATTTCTTCGCAACAAACTGGTTGATCTGGAAGTGATCCATTAGGGCATATTTCAGAAACCCGCAGACGGCATTGGACTTCCAGCCATATGTGTTCAATTTGAACCGTTGCCAAGGAACGGAAACAACTTCACTGCAAATCCGACCATCGCACTGATTGCCGCGCTTACACCAAACACCAGTTTCCAGCTGCCTTTGGCTGTCATGACGATATCGCGCACGGCTCTAACATCTTTGGCTATCGAGCGCTGTGCTTCTTCCAGAGCTTTCAATCGCGCGGATAATTCCCCAAGGTCTCTTTCAATGCTCATCCGGCCTCCTGCACAACGCTCTGTAAACAGCATTGTTGGCTTTGATCTCTGTGACAGTCTGCGGCGTATCTTTGGTGCTGTAGCTGATCTCCGAGAACGCAGAGCACGACGTATCAATCACGACGCTTCCCGTCGTCCTCATACACCCCGCCATCATCAGACTGACGAACAGAAGCCCGGCGAGCCTCCAAAGCCTCACGAACCCGTACATTGGTAATCTCCAGGGCTGATTTGATTGCCACCGCCTCACCTGCCCTCATGAGCTGGCGGCGTTCCATAAAGTTGGCAATGGCCAGCACTACGCCGACCATGCCTTTCAGGAGTGTGAGCCATCTCACTGAAGTTGCTTCTCTGGTGCGTAGTAAGACCATGCGATACCAATTAGTGTCACCAGAGCACCGACAATCTCCACCATCATGGCTTTATCGATCCAGCCTTTGCCAACGACCAGACCACCACCGAAAGTCAGCGCATGACGAACCATGCCAAGGATTTTTGCTTTATTCATATCAAGCCTCGTTTGTTGAGATTATGGATTTGGATGTACGTTTGATTTTGCCCGATTGGGGCAGTTCCGCTGATTTGGGCCAGCGAATGGCAAGTAGCCGGTTCTTGCGAACACGTGAAATCGTCACTGCATTTGATTGATTGCCACCAAGGACGAGATAGGTGGTTGCATCCTCGCCAGCATAAAACCCGACATGGCCTTTCCAGCCTTTGCGAGATCCCCTCCAGAACACCAGAACAGCGCCGAGTGCAGGTTGTTTCAGACCAACGCCGAACCTCGCCCAGTTACGCGCTCCGAGGGGATTATCCGGCGTATCCTCATCTGGAACCGTCAACCGGATACAAGTTTGAACAAAGGCTCCGCACCATGCGATCTTGCGCGGATCAATCCATGCAACGGATTTATGGAACCACGAACGCAAGCGGCTGTAGTTCTGCCGCTCATGCAGTCCTTTTTGAGCAAGAGCTTCCAGATACCATGCTGGACCAACACCATGCTTTGATGAAACAACTTTGGGTTTGGAGAGTTTCAGAGTTCGGGAAGTCCAGAGTTCCCACGCATTGCGGGTCCGGGGTCCCATCACGCCATCTATCTTGCCAATTCTGTAATTGAGTTTCATCAGTTTCCTTTGGAGTGCTCGAACATTCAGCATTGGATTCTCCATAAAAAAACCACCGCTCGGGTGGTGTGGAATATTCAGATTGTTGGGGTTGGTTATTTCCAGATTGTTAAATCAAAATGGACGCTGCACTCACGTGCTTGCCCTGATGATGTAGAGAACGGCGATGTTGCGAGGCCGGGTTTCAGACCCACCCGATGAACTTGTCGTCCGCGTAGTAGTTGCAGTGTTCACTGCGGTAACCGGCTTAACACCGCTGCCGCTGTAAGGAACCCATTGGTTCCAGGTACTAACTCCCGAAACGTAGGCATCAGACACTGTATGATTGTGACTTTGCGCCGCCTGTCCCTGCGCAGAAAGTAAACTGCGACCACTGTCAACACCTCTGCCATCATCCAGCCCGCGCAAGAACTCACCACGCAAATCCGGAAGAGTAGTTCCGCCTAGAACTGTGTTGAGTTCCGGGTAGGTTCCTGCATCAAAAACATTTCCGTCACATCTAAGGAAACCGGTGGGAGGGGTTGATCCGGCAAATGCCAGTATCGTCCCAACCGGTATGCCTGCAGCAGCTGGTGGTATGTCAGCCAGGGATATCGCACCCAGTTTTGCGCGTGCATCAGCCGCGTTTGCTTCATCAACCAGATCCCGACCAAATGTAGTGATGTCAATCGGCTGTGCCCCAACAGCCTCGTCCCTCAGTATTTGTGTTTCATCTCGATAGCCTTCAGCCTGTGTTGCCGACACCCCGGCACTTGAAGCGGAAGATAGTGCGAGTTGTCCCGCTGATACAGCATCCCCGCAATAGCTCTCCAAATGTATTTTGGTGACCAAATCGCCATCAGCTAAAGGCGGTGCGACATTGGTAATCCGGTTGCCATTTGCATCGTAAGTGCCCTGCCCCTCGATGTCGGACGGACGTAGATTGAGCGATCTAACAACGGTTTGCGAAACTGATTGCAGCAAGTGTGTGAGTTTATCCAGACCACGTTCGATCTGGCCCATGGATGCAGGCCCGCCACCGACGGTGGGCAATGAAGTAAGCTGCATCAATGCCGGCTGTCGTATCCTGACAATTCTGACACCCACTGCAGGCGCACTGCTAAATGTAACTGCTCCGCCGGCATCATCTGCCAAACCACTTACGGTGTAGCCGCTGATTTGCAGTGTTTCCTGATCATCAACGACAAAATAAACCACCAGATCTGTGACTTCGTCGATTCGCATATTGGGGTGAGAAAACACAGTTGTACTGCCGTCTCCAATGCTGGAAAAACGGTTCACATTGTTTGAGACTGTCATGCAATGACACTCCGTTGGGAATGAGTTTTACTGGACGTATTGTTGCGCGCGCGGGATGACTTCATAGTCAAGCAACGAGCGGATCACCGGCAGATTGCCATATGGTGCAAGACGCTTGATTGTCTTGATGTCCGAGGGTGTCAGATCACCCTGCGATCCCGCATAGAGCAATTTAGTAAAATCCTCGATCAGACTGAAACTGGGGCCCACAAATCCACTTGTCATGTTCCTGTTTGCAAATCGGCTGGCCCGGGCCTTCTGGCTGCGATCGGGAAACAATGATTGTGCAGTGCCGTAGATGCCAGGCGCACCAACTTTTTCAGCTGTGTTGGAAAGTTCAAACATCAGGGTGAATATGCCGGATCTATCCAGACCTTCAGCAATCCATGTTCCCGGATTATCCGAAAGCTCCCGATTGGCTTCCAGATTCTTGAGGGCATAGACCAACATGCCCACGGAAGTGGCGAACATCAAACCAATCAATACGCCTGTCTCATCTTCCTGCAATCCCCGAAGCAATACCCGCTGGTGTGCAGCAAGTGCAAATCCGCGAAACTGCGATATCAGGCGACCTGTTGGCGTATGCATCCATAATGGCACATCTGCAATTCCCTTGGTGACGATAGTGGTATCGACATCCTTGTGAAGGGCGGACCGGAATGCTCGAACAACCCGCGGGTCTTTCCATAGATCTGTTTTGGCAACCTGCACACCCTCGATCTTTTGTCCGAAGGATTTGAACTCTCCGGCCATGCGTTTCGCCATATTCTGATCAATACCCAGATAAGCAAGGTATGACCGCTCCTTTTGCGGCAATTGATCATATTTTCGCACATTCATCAGAATGCGGTTTTGTGTCATCACACTGGCGATGGATTTCTGAAAGTCAGTCCAGTAGACAAACCCGTTTGCCTTGGAAAACTGCCGCGCCGCATTTTGCATGAAGTTTTCAAACATCGTGCCGTGTGAATATGGATCAGCAAGTTCCGCCCATGTTGCAAGGCGGGAGTTCAATTCACGCTCCACCACGGTCCCTGCCAGTCTGGCTTCCGCGACTGATGCTCTAAAACCCCTTCTGTTTGCAATCAGTGGCTTTAGTCCATCTGACATGTAGCGTTTGAAACCATGCACCATCATCGGTCTGGCAATATCGGGAAGGCTGGAGAGTGTCACACCACCCAATGCACGAACATAATTGAATATGCTGGCAACATTGACGATACGCGCCCACATCCCCGAGTTCTCTTTTGGGAGATGCTGACCACGCAACATGTCGCGGATTTGTTTGATGTCCTCGATGTCGTCTTTTTCGCGCTGGCTAAGTTTCTCGATTTTCTTCCTGACGGCTTCAATCAGAGTTTTCTTTTCCTTATCAGACCTCGCTGCTTTCACAGCTTTGTCGAGGCGCGCCTGCTCCACCGTCCGCAAACCATCATAGCTCACCGTCATGCGTTCCATCAGGTCATCCAGATTGGCTTTACCGAAATTTGCACTAAGTTCGATATCCGCTGACATCTGTCTCGCATACCGACGTCCAACAGCCTCGATATTGCTTTCCAGAAACTCCTCAATTGCCAGATCAGGGATATGCCAGGTTCGTTCYTTCARKGATCCCCGTTTTGAAGCRRGTGTGCCGCCAATGAAATCCGGTTGTTCGCGACCGGTAATTTTGCGAAATATGCCGCTGACGATATCGCCGACTTCAAAATCAAAATAATCCTGATCAAAATCCAGGTGCCCCGGCCCTTTTAATTGCTGGTCAAGTTCATCGTCCAGCCGTGATTTTTTGTTGCGCAGATCATCCTTGCGGTTTGCAAACCGGCCTTTGCGGGCATCAAGCAATCGTCGCAACACTG
>JAESRR010000171.1 GCA_016764535.1 Cohaesibacteraceae bacterium
CTGGATTCAGATGACTATTATCAATTTGAAGGTGGCCTGAGCGCCACTGTGGAACATCTCTCGGGCACCGCGCCGGTGGTTTATCACAATGATCATTCAAGGCCCGAAAAACCGGTTATTCGCACCCTGTCAGAGGAACTCGGCCGGGTGGTGCGCGGACGCGCTTCCAATCCTAAATGGATAGCGGGTGTCATGCGCCACGGTTACAAGGGGGCTTTCGAGATAGCAGCGACAGTCGACTATCTCTATGCCTTTGCAGCGACGACACCGGCCGTAAAAAATCATCATTTTGATCAACTTTATTCAGCATATATTGAAGACAAGGTTGTTCGCGATTTTATCAAAATGAACAATCCGGCTGCCTTAAGCGATATCCTGGATAGATTTCAGGATGCGATTGAGAGAGGGCTATGGCAACCGCGTCGTAACAGTACGCATTTTGCCCTTGAACAACTCCAAACAGATGGAAAGACAGATGGCTAAAATCACAGATGGAATGACAGAAGAAGAACTTGATGCCCGCCATGCAATGAAAATGAAAAAGAAAAAAGTAGCGCGTGACAAGATCATTGCAACAAAGACGATCGAAAAAGGTCTGATTATTGTTCATACGGGCAAGGGAAAAGGCAAATCCACAGCCGGGTTTGGCATGATATTCCGTGCTTTGGGTCATGGTATGCATGTTGGTATTGTTCAGTTTGTCAAAGGTAAATGGGAAACAGGTGAACGAATTGTGCTGGACCGTTTCCCGGATCTTGTAACGATACGAACAATGGGAGAGGGATTTACCTGGGAAACGCAGGATCGGCAGAGAGATATTACAGCAGCAAAAAACGCGTGGGAACGGGCAAAAGACCTGATCAGATCCGCAGAACATAAACTCGTCCTTTGTGATGAACTGAACATTGTCCTGCGCTATGAATATCTCGACATTGCAGAAGTCGTCGAATTTCTCAAAAATGAAAAACCCGATGACGTTCATGTCATAATCACGGGACGAAATGCACGCGATGAAATTATCGAAATTGCCGACCTCGTTACAGAAATGACACAGATCAAACATCCATTTCGATCCGGTGTAAAAGCCCAGATCGGTATTGAATTCTAGTTTAATGTTCGCGGGCCGCTAAAAAGATACGGATGGACATATGACACGGGCAATCATGTTTCAGGGTACCGGATCGGATGTTGGAAAATCCTTGCTGGTAGCGGGCCTTGGACGTGCATATTCGAACCGGGGGCTAACTGTTCGCCCCTTCAAACCACAGAATATGTCCAATAACGCCGCGGTAACCGAAGACGGCGGCGAGATTGGCAGGGCCCAGGCTCTGCAGGCATTAGCCTGCCGCTGTCACACCAGCGTCCACATGAATCCGGTATTGTTGAAACCAGAGTCCGACCGCGGTAGTCAGGTTATTGTCCAGGGTAAATCCCGGGGCAGCCTTTCTGCCAAAGAGTATAACAAACGTAAATTCAATCTTTTACCAGACGTACTTGATAGTTTTCATGAGATAGCGGGCTGTGCTGATCTGGTGCTTGTGGAAGGAGCAGGCAGTGCAGCAGAAACCAATCTCAGACAGGGTGATATCGCAAATATGGGTTTTGCATTGGCGCTGAACATGCCCGTGATATTGATCGGTGACATCAACAGAGGGGGCGTAATTGCAACGCTTGCAGGGATACATCGTATTCTGCCCGATGAAGATAGACGGTTACTGGCCGGATATTGTATCAACAAATTTAGAGGTGATCCGGATTTGTTTGCCGCAGGTCTTGCGCAGATATCGGAAATCACCGGTTTACCGGATGTTGGTCTCGTCCCATGGTTCAATGAGGCATCCCAACTGCCCGCTGAAGACAGCCTTGGATTAACCGGGAGCCCGGGCCCTGTTGGGAACAAATTACATATTGCCGTTTTTGTTACGCCTGGCATTGCAAATTTTGACGACATCGATCCGCTTCGCCTCGAACGGGATGTACATGTTACTCTCGTAAGAAAAGATGAAGTCTTGCCTGGAGACTGCGATCTGGTAATTCTACCTGGATCCAAATCCACAATCACCGATCTGCTTTTTTTCAAGTCCCAGGGATGGGATATTGATCTATCTGCACATATTCGCCGGGGAGGTCATGTGTTGGGTATTTGTGGTGGATACCAAATGTTGGGAAAATCAATTGTCGATACATTTGGTATTGAAGGCAAAATGGGAGATGAAATAACAGGATTGGGATACCTTGATATTTGCACCAAACTGGGTCCTGACAAAAAAACGATCAAATCGTCCGGGGTACATGCACAATCAAAAATCCCCGTTTCTGGATATGAAATTCATATTGGTGAAACAATTGGTGTTGATTGCGCCAGATCGTTTCTCAGATTGGGGAAATCAGGTGATGGTGCAGTATCAAGGGATGGTAAAATTTCCGGAACGTACCTGCATGGTTTGATGCAGTCGGATGAATTTCGGACACATTACCTCAAGTCACTGAATGTGGAAGTTAATTTATCGTCTCCGTATTCCTATGATCAGAGAATTGACACATTGCTCGATTCACTTGCGGCACATTTGGAAACACACATGAATCTTGATCTGATATTCAATCTTTCCAGATCGATAAATTCCCCATAACAAAAATACATGCAACAACCATCACCCAATTAATCAGCGCAGCCAGTTTCATCACGGTGAGCGCTCTATTAATATCCCTGCCATCAGCGTCCTGATTCCCCTGTTCATTCATCCAGAGGGCATTAACCCGGTAATCGGTATATTGCCTGGGTCCGGCCAGCGCCAGGTCCAGCACTGCCGCCATCGCGGCTTCCGGCCATCCGGCATTTGGTGACCGGTGCTTGAGAGCATCCTCTCGAACCATCTTCCAGATAGAAATTGTTGAATGCCCCAACAAACCTGCTGCGCAACACAATTGAAATGCAGACAGGCGCGCCGGGATGTAATTCAGGACATCATCCAGGCGAGCCGAAGCTTCTCCAAAATCCCGATAGCGATTATTGAGATGGCCGATCATGCTGTCAGCAGTGTTGATGGCTTTGTAAACAAGGATTCCAGGTAGCCCAAAAAGCAAAGCCCAAAAAATTGGTGCGACAACTCCGTCAGAATAATTCTCGGCGATTGTTTCCACTGTTGCTCTGGCGACACCGCTTTCGTCAAGCATTTCCGGGTCCCGACCCACGATCATCGATACTGCTTTTTTTGCAGCAGGGAGGTCGCCGAGCAATAAAGGTTCCATAACTCTAGCGGCATGCTGCGTGAGGCTTTTAAAAGCAATCAGTATCGCAATCAATATAGCTTCGATGATGATTCCAGCAGGATTTCCAGACAGGATCTTCTGAATCAATAGTCCGGCCATGGCGGTAAGCAATACGAGCAAAACACAGGATAGATAACCAAGTGCCTTGCGCTTGAAACCAGAAAATTCAGTTCGGTTCCACCATGATTCAAATTTTGAAATCACAGCTCCAATAATGACGACCGGATGTGGGATACGTTTCCATATACGATCGGGATCACCAAAAACGGCATCAAGAATTATAGCCAATACAAGTATCCAGGGCGTCATACTGGCAAATAACAATGTCACATCAACGCCCATGCCAGGATTTTACTGCGGAATCCAGCCTTGACCAGGCTTCTTCATTCCCGGGAAGCCCAAGACGAATCCAGTCAGGATAATTCTTGAAAACCCGTGTCCAGATCCCGTTTTGAGCCAGATGCTGATGAAAAGACAAAGGCTGTTCACCAGCATCGGTCTTGTAAAGTCGAAACAGTGACGTACCCCCGACCAATTCAGGTTTTCTTTCCATAATCAATTCATCCAGTCGACTGGCACATGCAATCAGGGATTCACATGTATTTTTGCGCCAGGTGTCGTCGAGAAGTGCTTTCACGCCAATTGAAAGGGCCGGTGTGCCCACAGCCCATGGGCCCAGATTATCATCCAGACGCGAAACCAGTTCGGGATGTCCAATGGCAAATCCCAATCTTAAACCCGCAAGGCCGTAAAATTTCCCGAATGACCTGAGAACAATGACCCGTTCATTGGTAAGTAACGGAATAATACTGCTGTTGGCAACAACGTCTGCAAATGCTTCGTCAAGTACAAGAATACCGCCATCTTTGGTAATAAGTTGTGCCAGTTTCAACAATGCGGCGGGGTCGATTAATCTGCCATCCGGATTATTGGGATTTACGATGGATACAATTGCATTGGTATCAATTTCATCCAAATCAACCGGGTGACGAAATACTTTAGTTTGGTAATTTGATCGTTCAAAGGCTTCGCGATGTTCGGAATAACTGGGTTCAATCACCGATACATTTTGGAAATCCGAGAGTGATGGCATGAGTTGAATGAGGGCCTGGGTACCGCTCGCCGAAACAATTTTCAGGTCCGGCGGGACCTGATACGCATGACGCGCAGCAGCGAGCAATTCCATCACCGCACCTTTTTCGGGAAGTGAGCCAAGTCCCTTCAAGACGTCGGCTGAAGTGACCGGGTAAGTGTGTGGATTGATGCCGGTCGATAAATCTACCCAGGGTCTTGGCGCATGTGGCTGTGTTGCTGCAAGATCTCCAAGATCGCCGCCATGTCTCATGGTACACCTGTAACATTGAAGGAATTGCATGACTGGTATCAGTAATCGACTGAATATCCAATAAATCAAACGTCTGCGTGGATATTGTTAACCGTTTTTCATGTGAAAATTGCGCGCGCAACGGAAAGTATTTTGGATTTGAAGCTTAACCATAAAACCTGAACTTCTCCGCGCTGTTCTGGTTTACATTTTTTCAGAAAACAAAATACTACAACATAATAACGAACGACTAACGGCAGTTTTTCCAGTTGCCAGGAGATCAATTGTATCGATCGTATTTACAATCCGGGTTGGATGGCTTTTAATATTTGATACGATGTTCGGCATTCATGCAGGCTCAACAATACCGGTTCAGGCAAATTACCATGACGACTATCGACATTGTAACCGGGAACAAAAATTCTCCTCCGCCTGATCCCGTAGTTGAATCCGGGAGTTTGGAAACAAAACAAACTCCACGTTCAAGAAAACGTTCGCTACGTGGTGCAATTATTCGCAATGGTGCAAAGTCCGGCGGCCGTTCACAGCAAGTCAAACCTGCAGCAAGAGAGATCGAATTTGCGACGGCAGATATTTCTGAATCCGAAAGTGTGCATGAGCGTTTGGATGAACAGACCAACGGTAAAATAGATATTCTCGTTGCGGAATTTCGCCAAATTACACTCTTGTTTGGAAAATTGTCTGGCATCATAAATGATGCAGATCGCACATCGTGTTCTTCTGAACTACAAGAACGGACCCGGTCTCTGAGAAATTTGATCCGCAACCAACAAGGTCCATTGGGAAACCGTATTCAGGAAGTTGATCCCGAAGGAGAGATGGATTCCATGTTGGAGATCATCGAACGGATGCTTGTTTCTTCTGATTTGGAAAGTTGTATTGGTTCAGATGATGTAAGTGCCGGAGATCCTGTAACAATTGCAACTGAAAACGTCGATGAAAAATTATCCAGACAACAGGATCTATTGTTTCTTCGCAAGGATCTTGAACGTGGTCAGGCCAATATAAACAATAAACTGGCCTCACTCGTTGCAGCCACAGATCGAATTGCCACAGCGTCGGTAGCCAATGCCAGGCGAATTGAAAATGTTGCAGATGACCTGGCCATTGCCGCTAGAATGCAAAAAGGGCTCGTTTTTGGAATGTTGGTCACATTGGCTGTCGCGATAGGTAGCTGGTTCGTATAAACTGATCGGTTGCAACCTCTCTGCTATTCAATTGAAAGGTGGTGAGAACAACACGTTTAGTTGAAAATTTGCAGTTTCTGGTCGAATTTTAATCATTCGTTTCAATTTATAGTTATGATCGCACAAAATTGTATTACACAAATTGATACAACGGGCGTGATTATGACAAATAAAATTTGTTCTGGAATTCTTATTGGTGCGTCGACGTTGTACGCATGCAGTGCCTATGCAGCTGGAAACTCTCCGCAAATTAAAGATGTTGGTTCTGGACCGCTTCAGATTATTATTTCCCTGAGCGACCAAACCGTTGAAGTATTTCGAGGCGACAAAATAATTGCCACTTCTAATGTGTCGACAGGCAAGCAAGGTCATACCACCCCTATGGGAGTGTTTTCAATTCTGGAAAAGAAGAGAAAACATAGATCCAATATTTATAGAAATGCCCCGATGCCGTATATGCAACGCCTGACATGGTCAGGAATAGCCTTGCATGAATCCAGTAGCGTTCCTGCTTATCCAGCGTCTCATGGATGCGTTCGCCTGCCTCGGGCATTCGCAAAATCACTGTTCAGTTTAACCAGTCGTGGAGCACATGTTGTGATCGCTCCCAGGAAAATTGCACCTGTCTCGATAGAGCATGCAAATCTGTTCAGCCCGTTGAATACCCCTACAGCTTATTATTTGACTAAAGAAGACCTTTCTGGTGGTCCATTGGCGGATTCAATTCTGGCCAGTGCTTTGTTGGTTCCCGGCGTTGCGAGTGCAATTGATCGGCGAATAGACAAACTGGTTGCGATTCCGATGGGAAAACGCAAACCCCTGCGTATTTTAATTACGAGGCGAAATCAGCGAGATTTGATCAGGGACGCTCAGTCGCTATTAAATGAGTTGGGATATAAGGCGGGCGAAATTGATGGGTTGGTCGGGCCTGCAACCATCAGGGCGATCAAGACATTCCGTAAAACGGAAAAAGATATTTCTAAAACCGGACTGATCACACGGGAATTGATTGCACTGCTGTACAAAAAAACCAAAAAAGGGGCTGTACCAACAGGTCAGTTGTTTGTGAGGTTGGGATTCAAACCGGTCTTTAGTGCACCGGTTGTTATCAAGAATCCTGAAATACCCCTGGGTGCGCATTTGTTAACGGTCAACGCATTCAATGCTTCGACGCAATCTTCAAGCTGGCTGTCACTGAAATTGGAAGATCGCATCTATCCAAAAACACGGGCACGTTTGGGGCTGGTTGACAACACGCCGGAAATAACTGCTCAAACAACGATAACATCACTTGATCGAATTGAATTATCGCCGAAAACCAGAAATCGAATTTCCCGGCTCCTGTCTCCAGGATCGTCCCTTGCAATTTCAGACAAGGGAATTAGTCGGGAAACCGGGCAGGGCACTGATTTTGTTGTCATTACAAAACCGCTGCCGGTGCCAAAATCATCCTGAAGTGACTTTGTTTCAATTCGCAGAGAGTGTCCAGAATCGTGCCTGATCACGGTCATGGTTTGATGCAACACACTAATCTTTGTCGTGCGAAATAGTGGGACAATTTCGCCGAATAACTCAATGATTTCAAGGGTGTTTTAAAGTGTTGGAGGCCCGAGCCGGAATCGAACCGGCGTGGACGGATTTGCAATCCGCTGCGTCACCACTCCGCCATCGGGCCATTCTCGAAGAAGAGTGCGCGATGCTTAACAAAAGCAATCTGGAAGAACAAGCGACAATCCACTGAAAACTGTTTGAATGGCTTCAAATTCGCCATAACGGACGTATAAATTCGCACAACAGCTTGCACATGGCTCGTTGCGGAGATATTTACATGATCAATAACGAAGCAGGACCAACGGGGTTTGTGATGGAAGATTTTTCAATGGCGCGCCGCCAGATGGTGGACACGCAAATCCGTACGACAGATGTGACTGATTATCGCGTCCTTGCAGCGATGGGTGAAGTACCGCGAGAAGCGTTTGTAAACGCAGCATTGCGGCCAATCGCCTATGCGGATTGCGACTTGCTTGTCCGTGAATCCGATGATCAATTTATTGCACGTTACATATTGGAACCATCGCCATTTGCAAAATTGCTACAACTTGCCGATATTCATGAGACAGATGTCGTTCTGGATATTGGTTGTGCAACCGGATATTCATCAGCGGTTCTTGCCAGTCTGGCAGCTTCGATCGTAGCTCTGGAAGAAGTCGAATCGCTAGCGAGTGCGGCTCAGGAAAACCTGATGGAGTTGGGTATCGATAATGTTGCGGTAGTGCAGGGGCCATTGAATGATGGTTACGCCAGCGAAGCTCCGTATGATCTCATACTGATAAACGGTGCGGTAGAAACAATCCCGGCGATAATTCTCAATCAGTTAAAAGACGGCGGCAGACTGGTCACAGTTGTCGGCACAGACCGGAGCGGAGAAGCAACACTCTTCAGAAAATCTGCAAATCACGTGAGCTCGGTCGCAGATTTCAACACGCACATCCCGGCCGTTCCCGGATTTGAAATTCCTCCAACTTTTTCATTTTTGTAAAATAGCAAATCAATCGGTGATTGAGCTGGCTCGAATACCGGATTTTATGTTGCCTGAATGTCGCATGGGATCAAGTATTTGTGATTCTCTGAAAAAACATCATTTCAAAATGATTAATATTTTATTAAGACTAGGCTCCAGAAGTTTGCGGATATTGGAGTATGGTTGTGTCTTTCAGGAATGTAGCGCTTTGCGCCATTTTGATTTCGGGTGTTTCACAGCCAGCTTTGGCACAATCCCTCAAAGGCACCCTTGAGCAGGCTTATGCCAATAACTCCAGCTTGTTAGCAGCCCGCGCCGATACCCGCATCGCAGATGAAGGCGTTTCACAGGCGCTTTCCGGATGGCGCCCGACTGTTTCGGCGTCCGCTACAGCAACCCGGCAGTGGACTGATACCGGTGCCGGAAATGCTGCCGGTACYTCTTCGCAAACRGTTGGTTTGACAGGYTCACAGACTTTGTTTCGTGGATTTCGAACKCAAAATTCMACCAGGCAWGCTGATGCCAATGTGTTGGCAGTACGTGCAAACCTCGAGGTTACAGAACAACAAATTCTCGAGCAAGCTGCGCAGGCGTTTATGAATGTTTTGCGTGATCAGGCAATACATGAGTTGAGAATTCAAAATGTTGCATTTTTACGTGAACAAGTCCGTGCAGCAAACGACCGTTTTTCTGTTGGAGAATCAACGCGGACCGATGTTGCCCAGGCGGATGCCCGCCTTGCGTCGGCAGTTTCACTCGTTCATGCTGCAAAATCGAGTCTAACGTCGAGTAAAGCTCTCTACCAGCAGGTTACCGGTGAAAAAYCCAGAGGCCTGACATCTGGTTATGTCGTAGACCGCCTGTCTCCAAAAACCATTCAGGCTGCAATTGAACTGGCATTGCGTGAACATCCCAGCATAGTTGCGGCGCTCCACCAGATGGATGCTGCCGAATATAATGTAAAAGTTGTAAAAGGTGGTTTTCTTCCCACMATAACTGTAGAGGGCGCWGCCAACCGAACCTGGAGTAATGGCGGCAGGAGTTATAAAAACCTTGGCTCCATAACCGGCCGGGTCAATATTCCATTGTACCAGGCAGGACTTGTATCTTCCAAAGTAAGACAGGCAAAAGAACAACTTGGGCAAAGCCGCATTAGAGTTGATGTTGCGCGAGACCAGGTTAGAGCAAGCGTTTGGTCAGCATGGGGCGCGCTGGATGCAGCCCGGGCACAGATAATAGCCGCACAGAGCGGAGTACGTGCCGCGTCCCTTGCACTTGCGGGTGTCGTTGAAGAACAGAAAGTTGGCCAAAGGACAGTTCTTGACGTGCTTGATGCTCAAAATGAATTAATTGGAGCGCGCATTACACTTGTTTCAGCGCAACGCGACCGGATTGTTGCATCATTTTCCATGGCCAAATCCGTTGGGCAGTTGAGCTCCGACGACCTTGGCCTTGCTGTTACCAAATACAATCCGCAGGAACATTATGCAGAAGTTCGTGATAAATGGTTTGGATTACGTATTTCTGATGAGTAGAAAAATCCCTGTRTTTACAATGCCTGGATGATGCGAATGTCTGGTGTCATTAAACCTTTCATTACAATTGTAATTATCGGGATTATTTTTGYCYGATGATTAAAATTCCTGTGAGTAGCAGGGCTGAGACTCTTCAACRCATTTTCCAAGCAGCACAAACTCTTTATAGTGAGTTAATAGAGCGAATCGTAACCGATTTGATTCGGTTTGGTGCGTGGATGCGGAAAAGGTAAACCCCTTGGGGGAAGTCATGGCAAATTCGAGTTCAGTGCAGGAACCTTCGATGGAAGAAATCCTGGCGTCCATACGCCGGATTATTTCCGACGAAGATACACCTGATGAAGAACCGGCGGAAGTTGAAGCAGCGGCAGAAGAAGATGCCGGTGTGGAAATGGCTGTCGATGATATAGATGCGTTGTTTGCCTCGGATGCGCCTGCTTCGTCACCTGAAGAAGATGATCCGATGGCCGATTTGATGGCAGCGGAAGAGCAGGATGAAGAAGACGATGAGGAGCTGTCTCTGGTTGAAGATGATATTGTGTTTGCCGAGCCGGAAGTGCCGGAACCTGCAAATATTGTAGAACCTCAAATGGATGTTGCGTTYGAAACTCCTGTGCCCGAGCCYGCTCCCGTTGCTCAATCTACTTTTGCSACATCYCCGGTTCCCGAGAACCCGGCACCAGTTGGGATGAATGATGCTTTGCTTTCAGCCGGAGCCAATGCTGCCGTTGGAAGTGCATTTGGCGAACTGGCCCACACCATTTTAACAAATAATTCCAGAACCCTTGAAGATCTCGTCAAGGAAATGCTGCGACCAATGCTCAAGGCATGGCTTGATGACAATCTGCCAATAATGGTTGAACGGCTTGTAAGAACTGAAATCGAGCGTGTTTCACGTGGCAGTAGCTAATTCACAAAAAATAGTCTGCAGCGCCGCCTTTCCAGGCGGCGTTTTTATTTGAATTGCAGATTGGCCAAATACCTGATTCTATCTTGACTTGAGGCACGYGCTGGGATTTACACCAGTAAWGCTGTTGAAAATTTGGACTTGATCATGCTCGAAAAAACATTCGATGCCGCTTCTGCCGAAGCAAGAATTTAYGATTCRTGGGAAGAAARYGGTTCTTTCAAAGCCGGGGCCAACGCCCGGAAAGGTGCAGACAGTTTTTGTATCGTTTTGCCACCTCCCAATGTGACAGGCTCCTTGCATATGGGCCATGCATTCAATCACACCATTCAGGATATCATGATCAGGTATTATCGGCAGCAGGGCAGGGATGTACTCTGGCAGCCCGGGATGGATCACGCCGGTATCGCGACCCAAATGGTGGTTGAACGCAAACTGGCAGAAAAACAACAACATCGTCGTGAGCTTGGCCGCGAAAAATTCGTCGAGAAAATCTGGGAATGGAAGGCTGAATCGGGTGGTATGATTGTCAAGCAGGATCGCTGTCTGGGCGTTTCTGCAGACTGGTCTCGCCAACGGTTCACAATGGACGAGGGCCTGAGCGATGCAGTTCTAAAGGTCTTTGTGGAGCTTCACCGTGATGGTTTGATTTATCGAGACAAAAGGCTTGTAAACTGGGACCCGCATTTTCAAACCGCGATTTCGGATATTGAGGTTGAGCAACGTGAAGTCAATGGTCATCTCTGGAATTTTAAGTACCCGGTGGAAGGAACATCTGACCGATACATTACCATTGCGACGACTCGTCCCGAAACTGTGCTCGGCGATACAGCTGTTATTGTTCATCCTGATGATGAGCGTTATCGCGACCTGATTGGCAAGTTCGTTATTTTACCATTGGTTGGTCGACGGATACCTATCCTGGCTGACGATTATGTAGATATGGAAACCGGCACGGGCGCAATGAAAGTAACGCCTGCGCACGATTTCAACGATTTTGACATCGGACGTCGCCACAATCTGAAATCGATTAATATACTGGACAGATCGGCAGTCATCATCTTGCGGGATAATGCCGAATTCCTCGCAGACGTTCCTGAAAGTGATGTGCTTAACAACACCATTGACAGTTTGCACAATGTGGATCGTTTTTCTGCGCGTAAGATGATCGTTGCAATGCTGGATGAAATAGGACTGTTACATTCAGTTGATGATCACGTGCACATGGTGCCTCACGGTGACAGATCCAACGTAGTTGTCGAACCCTATCTTACCGATCAATGGTTTGTGGATGCCAAAACTCTGGCAAAACCGGCAATTGCTTCCGTACGCGAAGGTCGAACGAAGTTTGTTCCGCAGAGCTGGGACAAAACTTATTATGAATGGATGGAGAACATTCAGCCATGGTGTATATCCCGGCAATTGTGGTGGGGCCACCGTATTCCTGCATGGTATGGCCCTGACGGTGAAATATTTGTCGAGCAGACAGCGGAAGAAGCGCAGTTGTCTGCCAAAAAACACTACGGTAAAGACGTTGAGCTAACCCGTGATGAGGATGTTCTGGATACCTGGTTTTCATCGGCACTATGGCCGTTTTCTACGCTTGGATGGCCAGAAAAAACGCCCGAACTTGAAAAATATTTCATGACCGATGTCCTCGTAACCGGGCACGATATTATTTTCTTTTGGGTTGCCAGAATGATGATGATGTCTCTGCATTTTCTTAAAAAGGAACCATTTCATACGGTTTATATGCACGCCCTTGTTCGTGATGAAAAAGGTGCAAAGATGTCCAAGTCCAAAGGGAACGTAATAGATCCTCTCGATTTGATTGGAGAATATGGAGCGGATGCAATCAGGTTTACGTTCGCGGCAATGGCAGCTCCTGGACGTGATCTTAAACTGGCAATCAACCGGGTAGCAGGCTATCGAAATTTTGGTACGAAATTGTGGAACGCAACACGTTTCACCCAGATGAACGGTTGTCAGCGGACAGAGAATTTTGATCCATCACTTGTGCAGGAGACTGTCAATCGTTGGATCGTGGCTGAAACATATACTGCTTTGACCGAAGTTTCAGGCGCAATAGAAGCTTATCGTTTCAATGATGCCGCTTCCGGTGCATACCGATTTACCTGGAATACATTTTGTGACTGGTATCTTGAACTCACCAAACCGATGTTGGGAGAAGGCTCGGAGGCTGTTCAGGCAGAAACACGTGCAACTGCCGCATGGGTACTTGATCAAATACTGATTATGCTTCATCCGATGATGCCGTTTATCACAGAGGAATTGTGGACTGAAACAGGCAAATCAGGACCGCCACGCAACAAGCAGCTGATTGTGACAGGCTGGTTAAAAGCTGGAAAATCAGATGAAGCTGCTGCCAGTGAAGTTAATTGGCTCATAGAGGTTATTGGTTCGGTCAGATCGGTTCGTTCAGAGATGAATATTCCGGCCGCCGCAAAACCGGAATTGGTGTTTGTTGGCGCGAGCGATCAAACGCGTGCAAGGCTCAAGGCTCATAATGCCATTATTAAGAAAATGGCGCGAGCCCAGGTCGTTAGTCTGGCTGACGAGGTGCCACGGGGATCAGCTCAAACAATTGTTTCTGAGGCAACAATTTGTTTGCCACTTGCAGGCGTTATGGATCTTGATGCCGAATTGGACCGTCTTAAAAAGGAATTCCTGAAGATAGAAAAAGTTGCTACGAAGTTTTCCAATAAACTGAATAACAAAAAATTTGTTGCCAATGCTCCTGCGGAAATAGTTGAAGAACAAAAAACAAAATTGGCAGAACAAGAAGCGCTATTGGAGAAAGTTCGGGAAGCTGTGGAACGTGTTGAAAGCGCGCGGTAGCAGGATAATTATGAACCGGCGGGGGAATAATTCTCCGTCGTTGGACCTCTGATTATTGGTTGATTGGTTCTTGTAAGTTGCAGAGACAAGCGGTCCAATGCAGACATGTACCAGCCAGCTCATTTCCAGATTACAGATCAAGAGTTGATTAACCGATTTATTCGTGACAACTCTTTGGCGACACTTGTTTCACAAACCAATACCGGGATGTGTGCCAATCCATTGGTCATGTCTTTATCCCGGGATAAATCGGGTAAACTGAATCTGGTGGGCCACATGTCTCGTGCCAATCCGCAGTGGGAAACAACCGATACCAGCCAACCCGTGCTTGCTATTTTTAGCGGTGCAAACGCTTATATTTCTCCTTCATATTATCCTTCAAAACAGCTACATGGCAGGGTTGTTCCGACATGGAATTACATACATGTGCAGGTAAGTGGTAGCGTAACATTCTTTCACGAAGCAGAAGAAATTCGGAAATTATTACAATCACTTACTTTGGAGCATGAAAATTCCCGTCAGGTGCCCTGGGCTATTACTGACGCTCCTGAAAAATATATAAATGCCCAGTTAAGAGGCGTTGTCGGATTTGTAATAAGGGATCTTGTTTTTAGCGCCAAAGCGAAAGTTGGGCAAAACAAAAAACCGGAAGATCAGGACGGTATGATATCCGGTTTGAGTGATGATGGTGAAAACCGCATGGCAAGTCTTGTTCTCGATAATCTGAACCGTGATTAAGTGTGACTGATGTGCAACAGGTGTAATCAATTCGTCATTGCAACATCCGTGTGAATCAGTGCCTGGCCTCCAATTGGACACAATGGACGTCCAGTAATCAGCGAATGATCTGTATGTACATAATTGATGCTGGTACCAGGGTTGGTTTGCTTGAAGATTGTCCCCAAATCTGGACTGTGTCATTTGGTAGTGTAACGCCCGGTAATTGTCTTGAATTCTGCGGAAGATGACTTCTTTAAAATTTTTTTTGTAAAGCGCGCATGGGCATTCATGAATGCATAAATGAACCTGCCCTTTACGAATTTGTGGAAGACTCCTGTTCCCGGTATTTGCTGTCATTTGGCGGAATGAGAATGAGTATATGAAACTGAATCAATTGCATTCCTATTTTGTAATATGCCTTCTGGCCCTTGTGTTCCGGGTAGACATGTCATTTGCGTTTGATCCGCAAACAGCATTTACCGGTAAAT
Source organism: Cohaesibacteraceae bacterium (assembly GCA_016764535.1). Lineage (GTDB taxonomy): Bacteria > Pseudomonadota > Alphaproteobacteria > Rhizobiales > Cohaesibacteraceae > JAESRR01. The sequence goes on from JAESRR010000171.1 coordinate 14,833, forward strand.
CGGCCAGGGTGGATGCTTTTAAGTTTGGAGCGCGGGCTTACAAGGATGGCAATCCGGAAAAGGCCTTGCTTGCGTTGGAGTTTGCCTCGGACAGGGGGCATCCGATTGCCAGATGGAAACTTGCGAGAATGTACTCGATTGGTGACGGAGTGTCGCCAGATCAGGCCCGGGCATTTCGTCTTTATTCCTCGATTGTTGAAGAATATGCAAATGTCCGTCCCGGTACACCCAATGCCCGGTTTGTGGCAAGTGCATTTGTCGCGATTGGAGAATATTTTGTAGAAGGTATTCCGCGTTTTCTGCGAGCCAATCCGGCACAGGGAAGAGAAGTGGTTCAACATGCCGCGACTTTTTTCAGGGATGCACAGGCGCAATTTCGTCTCGGGGTTATGTATAGAGACGGGACTGGTGGAGACCAAAACTCACGACAGGCAGCACGATGGTTAAAGCGTTCTGCTCAAAAAGGACATAAACAGGCACCTTATACATTGGGTGACATGCTGTTTTACGGGAAGGGATTAAACCCTCAACCGGTTAACGGCCTTAAATGGTTGACTGTCGCCCGAATGCTTAATCCGGAAAGTGAGACAATCAGAATTGCCCAGGACGATGCATTTTCAATTGCGTCGAAAGAGGAAAGACGCATAGCTGTCCGGCTTTCCAATGACTGGATTATGGAATGGAAAAACGCATATTGATAGTAGCACACTGTCGTTTGACAAATTGAACTAGCTATCCTTTGCGGCAAATTTTGTATCGCCTATATCAAGTATAAATGGTGACATATTGGATGGGATGCTTGAAAAGACGCAGGGCTCTTCAGTTATGTTCCACGTTGTATTATTTTGATACATTTCACAAATAGCAATGCGTAAGCCAGAATTGCTCTTTAAACAAACCCGTTGTCCAAGTTCAATATCTGCGCCTTTAAAACGACATGTGCATGGAATTTTCTTCTCCTGAGAGAGCGCTTCTCCCACGGAGATTGAGACAAGCGCGGCAAACAACACAGCCGCGCTTATTCTTAAACGTTTTTGTTTTGCTAACATGCCCTGACGGTAGCTGACACATTATAGGTTTGCAACCAGGGACCGGACTTGAAATGTCAGGTATCAATTTTGATGACGACAGGCACGTGATCCGAGGGTCTCTCCCAGTCACGTACATAACTTTCTATATGGCATGAGTGAAGTAAATCAGCCATTTGTGGCGACAAAAGACAATGATCAATTCGAATACCGTGATTTTGTTGTCTTGCACCTCTTTGGTAGTCCCAAAAAGAATATTGATGTGGTCTGGAATCACAGGCGCGAAATGCTTCTGTCAAACCAAGATGCAGTAGTTCCTGAAATTCCCGATGTGTTTCGGGGCGAAACAATGCATCACCTTGCCAGGCTGCCGGATCGTGCACATCTTCACTGGTTGGTATTACATTGAAATCACCAGCAAGAACAAACGTTTGTTCCAGGCTCAACCTCTGTTTGGCCCAGGTATTTAAACGTCGCATCCAGGATATCTTATAGGGATATTTCTCGGTATTTACCGGGTTTCCATTTGGCAAATACAGGCACCCAACAGTTATAGGACCACTATTGGTTGGGTAAATACCCGAGATAAATCTGGATTGCACATCCTGATCATCTCCAGGTAATCCACGGCTTATTTCAATGGGATCAACTTTTGATAAAAGCGCCACACCGTTAAAGCCTTTTTGACCGTGGGTTTCTACATGATAGCCCATTTCTTCAATTCGACTGGCAGGAAAGCCTTCGTCAACAGATTTGATTTCCTGAAGACAAGCGATGTCTGGAGATGATTCTTCCAGCCATTTGCATAGGTTATCGATTCTGGCTTTGATTCCGTTGACATTCCAGGTCGCTATTTTCATGGATCTACCCCAAACCCGGCCTGGTTAGATTTATAAGACCGCCAACTGATGTTATAATGAAAAGCTGGTACCACATCCACATGAGGATTGCGCCTGTGGATTGGTTATTTGAAAACTTTGTCCCATCAAATCATTGACGAAATCGATTTGGGACCCTTCCATATACTCTACAGACATTGGGTCAATAAACACCGTTGAGCCTTCACTGGCCAAAACCAGGTCATCATCCTGACGGTTGGTTTCCGGCTCGATGTCATAATTATATTGAAATCCCGAACATCCGCCTCCTGATACCGAGATTCGCAATATCATACCGGGTTTTTCTCCCGACAGGATTTTAGAAATCCGGGCTGTTGCACGTTCGGTTATTGTTACGGTTTCAACACTTGTCATAATTGCCTCATTACAAAACAGGGATGAAAAACCATGATCCGGTTTTTATCCTGCATTATTATATTCCATAAATAGGTACGTTTGTTGAAACTTGCAAAAAGTTTGTAACAACAGGGGACAAATCAGCATGTTGGCCCAATGTTATGACTTGATTATCTGGTTTTAAGAATTGTAGCGATAGATGGCGGATGAAGTGTTCAGCAATACAGGGAAGATGATATGGGATCGATAATTGGATATGGCGCGCAGGAGCGAGCTGTATATGCCACGGATCCCAACAATAGCAGGGGACGACTTGTTGTTGAAACAGAAAGCAGAACTCGCACACCATTCCAGAGGGACCGGGACCGAATAATCCACTCGACAGCTTTCCGTCGATTGAAACACAAAACCCAGGTTTTTGTTTGTGACGAGGGTGATCATTATAGAACAAGACTGACCCACACCATCGAAGTTGCCCAGATTGCCCGATCGCTTGCACGTGCTTTTCGTGCTGATGAAGATCTGGCTGAGGCTCTTGCTCTGGCGCATGATCTTGGTCATACGCCATTTGGCCATGCTGGAGAAAGAGCACTTGATCACGCCATGCAGGAATTTGGAGGTTTTGACCACAATGCCCAAAGTTTGCGTGTTGTTACAGATCTTGAAAAAAGATATGCCGCTTTTGATGGTCTCAATCTCTCGTGGGAAACTCTGGAAGGTCTCGTAAAGCATAATGGACCGATCATGACGGTTGAAGGTCAACCCGGCCCACAGACAAAAGCATTGCCATGGGGCATATCGACATTCAATCAACAATTTGACCTGGATCTGGCAAGCCATGCCGGCATCGAAGCGCAGGCTGCTGCTCTTGCGGACGATATTGCTTACAACGCACATGATCTTGAYGATGGATTACGGGCAGGATTAATAAATTTGCAGGGTTTGCGAGAAATCCCGTTGCTTGATATTTGCCTGAATGAAATTGAAGAATCATGGCCAAAGCTTGATCAAAATCGCACAACGCATGAACTTATCCGCCGGATAATTACAAAAATGGTCGAAGATGCAATAGATTTTTCATGCAATAATCTTGAACGTTTAAAGCCGAATTCAACATCGGAAGTTCGGGGTTGCGGAGAAACAATCGTAGGCTTTTCAAATGAAATGAAATGTTTTGATGAAAATGTAAAATCKTTTTTRTTCCGGACAGTTTATCGCCACAAGGACGTAATGGATGTGATGGGGCGWGCAGAAAACATTGTTCAGGATCTGTTTCAAATCTATTTTGACAATCCGCAAAATTTGCCTGTTGACTGGCAAGTCGGCTCAAAYTTGTTGAACAAGCWGACCCTCGCCAGAACTGTTTCTGATTATATTGCTGGAATGACGGACAATTTTGCTCTGCAGGAACACCGCCGATTGTTTGACCAGGGCGGCTTTTTGCGATAGTTCGCAGGATTAGGTAGYTCCGGCCGATTAGTCGGACAATATTCAATAGTGTAATCGGATCATCATGAACATATTCGCGGAATTTTCCGAACGTATAGGAAATGCTGTCAAAAGCGCAGGTTTTCTCCATTCCGAAGGGCATGAAGTTGACTTGTCGCGAATGAATGTGGAACCGCCCAGAGACAGTGCACATGGTGATCTGGCGACCAATGTTGCGATGGTGATGTCTAAACAGGTTARACAAAAGCCAAGGGATATTGCTGCAAAAATTGCAATTGAGCTGGAGAAAGATCCGGATATCTCGCGCGTGGACATTGCCGGTCCCGGGTTCATTAATCTGACACTTGATCCTGCTTTTTGGGGTACGCGGATGCTGGACATTATCCGCAAAGGGAAAGATTATGGGCGATCCGACGCAGGCAGGGGTGTGCGCATCAATGTTGAGTATGTGTCGACCAATCCAACCGGCCCGATGCATGTTGGTCATACAAGAGGGGCAGTTCTGGGTGATGTAATTTCCAGTTTGCTGGCATTTACTGGCTGGGACGTATGTAAAGAGTTTTATATAAATGATGCCGGTGCGCAAGTTGATGTACTCGCCCGATCTGCGCATTTGCGGTATCTGGAAGCTTTGGGAGAAACTATCAATATTCCGGAGGGTTTATATCCCGGTGACTATCTTGTCCCTGTTGGTATGTCGCTTGCAAAATCCCATGGCGATAAATTCCAAACAGCGCCGGAATCTGACTGGCTTGAAATTTTTCGTGAAAAATCCCTTGCTCAAATGATGTCGCTGATCCGAAGTGATCTGAAAGCGCTTAATGTATTTCACGACGTTTTTTCGTCGGAAGCAGAACTGGTGCAGGGTGAGCGGAACATGACTGAGGAAGCCATTGCTTTTCTCAAAGACAAAAATCAAGTCTATTTTGGTACGCTTCCACCTCCAAAGGGACAAAAGCCGGATGATTGGGAAGATCGTGAGCAATTATTGTTCAGGTCCACAGAATTTGGTGATGACATAGATCGACCTCTGAAGAAGTCGGACGGTAGTAATACGTATTTCGCCAACGATATCGCCTATCACTACGACAAGTACAAAAGAGGATTTTCCAGGCAGATTGATATTCTGGGTGCTGACCACGGCGGATATGTCAAACGAATGAAAGCCGCTGTGAGTGCAATTACGGAAGGCAAGGGCGCACTGGAAGTTCGTCTTTGTCAATTGGTGAAATTGTATAAAAATGGTGAACCGGTCAAGATGTCCAAGCGGTCCGGGAACTTTGTTACACTAATCGATCTTGTCGATGAAGTGGGTAGCGACGCCATCCGGTTTATGATGATGTATCGGAAATCAGATGCGCCTCTGGATTTCGATTTTGACAAGGTGACTGAACAATCAAAAGAAAATCCGGTTTTCTATGTTCAATATGCACATGCCAGAACAGCTTCGATTTTCCGCCAGGCTAAAAACGAATTGCCTGACATGGACATGTCTCCAGAAGCGCTACTAAAGGCACAAACAACTGTACTTATCGACGCCGGGGAGATCACCCTGATTCGAAAATTGCTTGATTTTCCGCGAGTGATTGATGGCGCGGCAGAGAGCCTGGAGCCTCACAGAGTGGCTTTTTACCTGTATGAGCTTGCCGGAGAGCTTCATCAACAGTGGAACAGGGGCAAGGAAACGCCGCAATTACGTTTTATTAACTCTGATGATAAAAGTTTAACACTGGCAAGGCTTGCTCTTGTACGGGCTGTAGCCTTTGTACTTTCGTCGGGACTCGATATACTTGGTGTATCTGCGCCTCAAGAGATGCGATGAGTGAATGATATTGGTGCTGCGTATTGCACCAGGAAAGACGATATTGAAATGTCTAACGATCGTGAACGTGGTAATCCTCTTTCGCCTGATCACCGGGAAGAAGTAGCTGCCCGGCAACCATTTGGTATGGCACACGATCCGCAGCCTTCCCGCGGGCTTCCTCAGGATGACCCGCTGGTGGAATTGGCGCGCATTGTTTCGAGCGGGGACGCATATCTGTCCAGTGACAACAGTCCTCCTGCAAGCGAAAATACATTTGCTCCGCAGGAATTACCCCCGCGTGCCTATGTAGATCCGTTTGACAATCCGGCTGGCTTTGGTCGTCCTGGCACTTCGGGCACGCAACCTGTGGCACCAACCGTTCAACAAACGGCAGAACCCGCAAGAGTTTCGCACCAGGACGCTTCAGCTCACGGCCGGAGAGATTACCGTCCTGCCCATGAAGTTTCAACACCGGTTGCAGAGCCTGTTCGAGACCCCTATTCACCTCAACCTGCGCAAACCGACCAGACGATACAGCCAGCATTTCAAGCTCAGGGTGGAAATCGGGAACCATTGGGAATCGCTGACAATCCGTTTCTTCAGCATTTGAATCCGGAACCGCAGGTTCAGCAACCCGCGGAGGCACCGGAATGGCCTCCACAACAAGGTGAAACGCAGCCTGCTCCCTTGCCTGATCAGCAATTCTCTCGGCAGGCAGTACAGCAAAACCCGGCAGTGGCTACAACATCCTATGGAAATCCGGAAGGTAACCACCAGGGGACCGCTATACCATCTGTACATCTTGACGGTCGATCCTCACACTCCGATCAGCGTCGTTCTCCCGTTCAGATACCACCTTTGCAGTCAGTAACACCGGACGCTGGAACTTTTCATACCGCAAATGAATTATTGCGTGGTGCGTATGATAATAATCCGGAATCGGTTCCCGCCAGGCATGAACCGCTTGCCGATAAAACGGATTATTACGGGGCACCGAATACGGCCGATGAACCCTTTAACCCTGGCGCAATTCCTGTTGCAGGTATGGCCAGTCCTACGGAATTTGAAACCACGCAATTGGGTGTTTCAGCTCCTGGAGCAGCAGATCCAGATGGCCTGGATAACAAACCTGCCCGGTCAAAAATGGTCATGGCTGCGGGTATTGCGG
>JAESRR010000172.1 GCA_016764535.1 Cohaesibacteraceae bacterium
ACATGTTCTCAAAAAAGTGAATGCGATTGCAGACACTCTGACCAATATTTTCCAACGTGCCGAAACAGAAAAAACCTGTACGAGCGCTGTATCAGATGCGATGGCTCTGGAAATGTTGTCCGCCCGGCGCAAAAAGTAAAGATCCAGGCCCTGTTGCAATGTGGCGTCAGGGTCCGGATCGTCATCTCCATTCAGAAATCAGGTCTGAATTTGTAGACCTTCGTGTGATAGATGATCCATGTTTGGCATCAAGCGCATCAATTCCTGTGTATGTTCATGAACAGGTTGCTCGAATAATTTCCGGGTCTCGGAAATCTCACACAATTCACCATTCCTCATAACCGCAACCCTGTCACACATTTGTCGAATAACCGGCAAATCATGACTGATAAACAGGATTGTCAAATTGAGTGACTCTTGCAAATCTTTTAGCAAATTAAGAACCTGCGCCTGAATTGAAACATCCAAAGCCGATGTTGGTTCATCACAAATCAAAAACGTCGGTCTTGTCGCAAGTGCACGAGCAATGGATATTCGTTGCCTTTGCCCACCCGAGAACTCATGAGGGAATTTTGAACCAGCCTCTGCACCCAGTCCTACCTGTTCCAGTAGATCATCGACAATCTGCATTGCTTCCCGGGGAGTTGATGCCAGTTTATGATGCCGGATCGGTTCTGCTACCACATCCCGCACCCGCATTCTCGGATTTAACGATGAATAGGGGTCCTGAAAAATCATTTGAATCTGTCGATGCACGGCTTGCCGCGCCTCATGATTGCTTAATGATGTGATGTCCTGGCCGGCAAACATGACTTTGCCGCCCGAGGGTTTATAAAGCCCGGCAATAATTCTTGCGACAGTGGATTTACCCGAGCCGCTCTCTCCAACAAGTCCAAACACCTCACCCTGTCGGATATCAAAACTCACATTTTTGACGGCCGTAAAATATTGACGGCGACCTGGAAAAATCGAGTGCCTGGTAATAAAATCCATACCAAGATTTTCAATTTCAATCAGTTTATCGCCATCCTTGATGGCGGCGGCGCCAAGATCTTCCCGTCCTTTACCAAGCCAGTGTGTTGACAGGTCGATTGTCTTGTATTCTTCTTCGGCACTTTCGATGTAATTCACCATCGGAAAACGAACGAGTTTGACATCGGCGCGTGGCACCGCGCTAATCAGGCTTTTGGTGTATTCGTGATTGGGAGCACCAAGAATCTGATCAGTCGTGCCTGTCTCAACAATACGGCTCCGATACATCACGGCGACCCGACTTGTCGTTTCGGCAATAACTCCCATGTCGTGTGTGATCAAAATCACACCAACATTTCGTTCTCTGGTCAGTTTCTTGATCAATTCAAGAATAGTAGCCTGTATCGACACATCCAAAGCCGTTGTGGGTTCATCAGCAATGATCAAATCAGGGTCGGAACACAATGCAAGCGCAATAACCACACGCTGTCGCATACCACCGGAAAACTGATGCGGATACAACGATATGCGATTTTCTGCGTCTGCTATACCAACTGATTCCAGAAGATCAATTGCTTCTCGCCGTGCTTTCTTGTCTGACAAGCCCTTGTGTTGCTGGATTGTTTCGATCAACTGCTTTTCAATGGTGTAAAGTGGATTGAGACTGGTTAATGGATCCTGGAAAATCATCGAGATTTTGTTGCCGCGGATTTTGCGCATCTGATGAGATTCAAGATTGTCAATCCGTTCACCTTCAAGCAATATCTCGCCTTCAGTTATACGACCCGGCAAATCCAGTAGCCCCATAATAGCACTACCGATAGTCGATTTACCTGCACCCGATTCACCGACAAGCCCGACAATTTCACCACGTTCCACCGTTAGGTCGATATCCCGAACAGCTGTGAAATCCGATTTACGTCCTGGATATTCGACGCGGAGACCGCGAATTGTCAAAAGAGACATATCATGTCCTCCTATCGCAGCTTGGGATTGAGAGCATCACGCAACCAATCACCGAGCAGATTTACCGACAGCGCAAGCGTAGCAAGCGCCGCTCCAGGGAAAAATGTGATCCACCACTCTCCGGAAAACAAAAAGTCATTACCAATTCTGATAAGCGTTCCCAGACTTGGCTGGGTCGGTGGAATGCCCACGCCCAAAAACGAAAGCGTTGCTTCCAGAATGATAGCCAACGCAAGATTGATCGTAGTAATAACCAGAACCGGACCAAGAACGTTCGGCAGAATGTGTCGTACCATTATAGTAAATGTTGACACACCAATCACACGGGCAGCCTGAACATATTCCTTGTTCCGCTCGACCAGTGTCGATCCACGCACAGTACGAGCGTATTGCACCCAGAAACTCATACCAATCGAGAGCACCAAAACCCAGAACGCCGAATCTTCCCGGATGAGCTGAGGAAACAGGGAATGAACCGTTCCATCAATCAACAGAGCGATCAAAATCGAGGGAAATGTTAGCTGTACATCGGCGATTCGCATTATAATTGCGTCAGTCCGGCCACCGACATATCCAGCCAGGATGCCCAGAGAAATGCCAACGGCACCGGCAAGTATAATACTGCTGAAACCAACCATCAGGGATAAACGTGATCCATAAAGAATCACAGAAAAAATATCCCTCCCCTGACCATCAGTCCCCAGAGGAAACCTTGCTTCCCCGCCCTCCATCCAAACCGGCGGCATCAGGCTTTCCATTAGATCCAGAGTTGCAAGGTCAAATGGATTTTGAGCTGTTATCCAGGGAGCGAAAAACGCACCACACATCATCAGAAGAGTGACTATGGCAGCAACAATTGTTACTTTGGATTGCTTGAAACTATATACAATATCACTGTCCAAAAAGCGCGCGACTGCACTCTGTGTCACAGGAGAGAGATCATTGGAAGAAACTGTCATCTGATCACTCCTTTCCAGACACACGCAAGCGCGGGTCAACAACAAAATACAGAATATCCACGACCAGATTGATCGTGACGAACAGGAAAGCGATTAGCAGCAAATAGGCTGACATAATCGGAATGTCGACATCTCGTACTGCTTCCACAAACAGGAAGCCCATTCCAGGCCACTGGAACACCGTCTCGGTGATAATCGCAAATGCAATCAGGGAACCCAGTTGCAACCCGGTGATCGTAATTACCGGTATCAGTGTGTTTTTGAGTGCATGTCCAAAGTTCACGATGCGGGATGGTAATCCGCGCGCCCTTGCAAACTTGATGTAATCTGTTCGCAGTACTTCAAGCATCTCGGAGCGAACCAGACGCATAATCAACGTCATTTGGAACAGTCCGAGTGTGAAGGCAGGTAATATCAGGGACTTCCATCCCGAAACCGTCAGGAATCCGGTCGTCCAGCCACCAACATCAACGATTTCGCCCCGACCAAAGCTTGGGAGCATGTGAAGTTGCACCGCAAACAAATATATCAATAGAATACCAATCAGGAATGTCGGCAGAGATACACCAATCAGAGAGATCGACAGAAAAAATTTTGACAATACAGAATTTCGATTGAGCCCGGTATAAACACCCATCGGAATTGCGATAATTAACGAAAATACCGCCGATACCAGCGAAAGCTCCATAGTTGCAGGCAGGCGACTAAAGATCATATCTGAAACCGACTTTTTCCATTGATAGGAAATGCCAAATTCAAATTGGACCGCGCCCTTGATGAATGACCAGAATTGAACAATCACCGCATCATTTAGGCCTAGCGATTCGCGAATGATTTCACGTTGTTCGGGTGTGGTTTCGATACCAACCATCTGGTTGACCGGATCACCTACAAAACGGAACATAGTGAAAGCAAGTAAGGCAACAACAGCCATAACGACGATGGCTTGCCATAACCTGTGTAATACAAAAGTTATCATTGAAATGCAGTCCCGGCATCACATGTCAGGAAAAATGATGCCCGGCGCAATCGCCGGGCATCCCGAAAAGCGAAGTAGATCCGCTTATTTTTTGTTCACATAATAGAACATGAACACATTATCAGCACGCTGCTTGAGTTCGATGTTGTTGTTAACACCCCATGCAAGACCCTGCTGATGAAGGGGAACATAGTGAACCTCGTTGGTGGAGATTGTATATGCTTCCTTGATCAGAGCGTTACGCACATCCTGATCATTTTCACCAAGAATTTTGGCTGACAATGCATCAATATCTTTTGAGCAGGAGCCACCAAGATTGAACGGAGCGCCATTGCCTTCCAGATCACGACATCCGTGCAGATTGCTCAGCACATTCCAGCTATCAAGAGATCCTGGTGTCCAGCCAAGCAGATAGAAAGATGTATCATATCCGCCTGATTTGAGTACTTTTGCAAAATATTTTGATTTAGGCTGGGCATTGAGGTTAATTTTGATGCCTACTTTTGCAAGCATGGATGCAACAGCCTGACAGATTGCTTCATCGTTTACATAACGATCATTCGGGCAATCCATTCCAACTTCAAAGCCATCACCATAACCAGCATCGGCCATCAGGCCTTTGGCTTTGTCAACGTCATAGGCAAGACGCTCAAATCCATCTGATTCCGAGAACAATTTTGGCGAGATCATAAGTGCGGATGGAGTGGATAGACCACGCATCACTTTTTCTTTGATCGCTTCAATGTTGATCGCATGATAAACAGCCTGGCGAACACGAAGATCTTTAAACGGGTTTTTACCCTTGATGTTTGAATAGATCAGCTCATCGCGAATTTGGTCCATACCAAGAAAAATTGTACGGAGTTCCGGACCTGTCAAAGCTCTTGTATCGGCATTATTGTCAACACGTTTCAAATCCTGAACCGGAACAGGATAAACCATATCCAGATCGCCAGACAGAAGTGCTGCAACACGCGTTGCATCTGATCCAACCGGTGTGAACTCTACTGTATCCAGATTATGCTGTGGAGTATCCCACCATGCATCGTTTTTCTGGAAAACAGTTTTAATACCAACATCGTGAGACTGGATGGTGAACGGTCCAGTACCATTTGCATTGAAAGCTGCATGATTTTCTTCCTTGGAAGACGCATCACTTACTTTTGTTGCATTGTTGGCTTCAGTCCATTCTTTATCCATGATGGCCCATGTGGCCCATTCAAAATGAAGAATTGGATTTACACCGGTCAACACAAAATCAACGGTATGATCATCAACTTTAACGACTTTAACGTCTTTGCCGATACGTGTCAGAAGATCGGATCCATCTGAACGAACACGAGTGGCAGAGAATACAACATCATCAGCAGTGAAATCGTTGCCATTATGAAATTTTACGCCCTTGCGCAAATGAAAGCGCCAGCGAGTTGGTTCTACAACTTCCCAGCTTGTAGCAAGTGCCGGTTGAATATCGAGATCAGGGCCGCGACGAACCAGCCCTTCATACACATTACCCAAAGTTCCCAGTGTAAAGGTCTCGTTGAGTGTATATGGATCCAGGGATTTCAAGGCACCCTGAAATGCAAATTTCAATGTTTCGGAAGAAGCTGATGAAGCCATCAAAGTTGCTGCTACACCTGCCAGAAGAATACGTTTGAACACTATTGGTTCCCCTCTACTAATATTGACGCCATCTATTATTTTTGGTCGTCCGCTCTGGAATTGGCAGATTGCAAGGAAAATCCCTATTTTGCAAGTGCTGCCATGAGCGAATGGAAAAATCGTTCACATGTGTAAATYTGATCRAGTGAAATGAACTCATCAGGTTGATGGGCCTGTGCAATATTCCCGGGTCCACACAAAACTGTTGAAAATCCGCCATCCTGGAACTGGCCACCTTCTGAACCGTAAGGAACTACATGAAYGCCGTTGTCTCCCGTCAATTGCCGAACCAAAGCCTCTGCCGCACCTTCATTTTCAGGGCGCAGTCCAGGAACATAGGCACCTGGAACRATCTCAACATGCGAATCAGGTGATATTTTYTGCATTTCAGGCTCWAGATTWTYGCGTGCAAATTCTTCYACCTGTTTTCTAAATTCATATGGGTCATCTCCCGGAATCACCCGAATATCTGTTACAAACGAGCATTCCTTCGACACTATGTTTGCTGCAGTGCCTCCGGAAATCATTCCACAATGACATGTTGAGTAGGGCGGTACAAACGGRCTTGYTTCATCCTGATTTGCACGRTTGGTCCGTGTCATATCATCTATAAAYGTGACCAGYCTCGCWGCCGTCATCACWGCACTWACACCYGTGTGWAGCTGGCTGGAATGCACTTCGTGACCGTGGACTGTCGTATTAAATACATGGCAACCCTTGTGACCGGTCACCACTTTCATTTCAGTGGGCTCGCCTACAATCACCGCCCGTATTGCAGGTAAATCACGAACCATTTGTTCGATCATCAGCGGTGCGCCAAGACAACCCACTTCTTCGTCATAGGAAAATGCCAGGTGGATCGGGGCTTTGAGGTCTGCTTTCAACATGTCGGGAACAAATGCCAGGACAAGCGCCACAAATCCCTTCATATCCGCCGTTCCACGCCCAAATAGTTTGCCATCTTTTTCTACAACAACGAATGGGTCCCTTGACCAGTCCTGCCCTTCCACCGGAACCACATCCATATGGCCCGAGAGTACAACACCGCCTTCAACCATGGGTCCGATTGTTGCAAGAAGATTAGCCTTCTTGCCGTCCGGGCTCGGAATACGAACGGACTTCACCCCAAGGTCGGATAGATATTTCTCAATGAATGCGACAAGTTCCAGATTGCTCTCGCTCGACACAGTTGGAAAGCTTACAAGTTTACTTATCATCTCGATGCTTGACGCACGCACCATGGTTATTTCCTTTGAATACGAAAAATGGCGCGAACAGAACGTCCGCGCCATTTGATTGTTTAACATCTACATCAATTTGGCAATCAGTTAGCAGCAGCTCTCGCTTCTACTCTGGCCCTAATGCTTTCAACATCCGATTTTGGCGTCGCGGCAAACAGGGTTTTTGTATAATCGTGCTGAGGGTTATCAAAAACATCATCCTTTGCACCAAATTCCACAATTTCACCAAAATACATAACCATGACACGATCGGCAATGTATCGGACTACTGACAAGTCATGACTAATAAAGATGTATGTAAGTTTGAATTCATCTTGTAAATCAGCCAACAAATTTAGAATTTGTGCCTGAACAGATAAATCGAGCGCAGAAACCGGCTCGTCAAGAACCAGTAATTTTGGCCGCAACATCAGTGACCGTGCAATAGCGATTCTCTGTCTCTGACCACCGGAAAACATATGAGGGTAACGGCCATAATGTTCTGGCTTGAGACCTACTTTTTCCAGCATTGCAAAAGCAAGGCGGCGCCTCTCATCTGTCCCCATATTGGTATTGATGATTAACGGTTCTTCCAGTACGTCTCCAACTTTCTGACGTGGATTGAGAGAACCATAGGGATTTTGGAAAACAATCTGGATTTTACTTCGAAGATCTGCATCCGGCCGTTTCTTTGAAATATCAACCTGGCGGCCCTCAATTTCCAGCACGCCATCTGTTGGCGCATCAATCATGGTGAGAATTCTGGCCAGCGTAGACTTCCCGCAACCGGATTCTCCAACAATCGCCAGCGTCTCACCTTCGATTAAATCGAAATTGATACCCTTGAGAGCCATCAATGACTTGCTTTTTGAAAACAGCCCGCCACCGGTGATATATTCTCTGGTGACGTCTTTTACTCTCATAATCGGAGCTTTTTGGGTCACGATTGCGCTCCTTCGAGTATTACACCAGCTTCACTTAATTCCTTGGCGAAGTCCGCAACAGTAGGTAGTCGATCTCCCTTTGCATTTTCGGGCAAGGCAGACAACAGAGCCTTTGTGTACGCATGTTTGGGGTTTTCAAATAGGTCCAGCACCAAAGCTTCTTCCATTTGAACCCCGGCATACTGAACTACAACACGGTCTGCCGTTTCAGCAACAACACCCATATCGTGGGTAATAATGATGAGGCCCATTTCATATTCGTTCTGCAAAGACATCAACAGATCAAGAATTTGCTTCTGAATGGTTACGTCAAGGGCGGTTGTGGGTTCATCAGCAATCAGCAGGCGAGGCTTGCACGCGATTGCCATGGCAATCATAACCCGCTGGCACTGCCCGCCAGACATTTGATGGGGAAATACCGCGAGACGGTCTTCTGCATCGGTAATGCCAACGCTGTGCAAAAGCTCAATTGTTCGAGACCGACATTGTTTCGCACTCAACCCAAGATGAGTTTTCAAGGCTTCACCGATTTGGAATCCAACACTGAAGCACGGATTAAGGCTGGCCATCGGTTCCTGAAAGATCATGGAAATATCTTTTCCGATGACCTGGCGGCGCTGTTTTTTGGTCATGGACTGAAGGTCCAGGCCATCAAATTTCATGACGTCTGCCGTCACCGTCGCTGTATCAGGCAGCAATCCCATCATAGACAACATTGCGACTGACTTACCTGAGCCCGATTCGCCGACAATGGCCAAAACTTCTCCAGCATCAACCGAGTAATCGACGCCCTTAAGGGCTTTGAAAGGACCGGCTGCGGTGTCAAATTCTACTGAAAGATTTCTAATCTCAAGAAGAGACATATCAGGACCTCTTCAATTTTGGATCAAGAGCATCACGCAAGCCGTCACCAATCAGGTTAATTGCAAGTACCGTAATGAGAATGGCAACTCCTGGAAAAGTTACAACCCACCACGCGCTCAGAATAAACTCGCGTGCTTCTGCAAGCATTGTTCCCCATTCGGGTGTCGGAGGTTGTGCACCCATCCCAAGAAAACCAAGCGCGGCGGCGTCAAGGATCGCATTAGAGAATGAGAGTGTAGCCTGAACAATCAACGGTGCCGTACAATTCGGCAAAATGGTCCTGAACATCAGGCGTGTATTACCGGCACCAGCGACCTGGGCAGCAATGACATATTCCCGATTTCGTTCTGCCATAACAGATGCTCTGGTCAAACGAACAAAATGCGGTTGCAGCACCAAAGCAATTGCAATCATGGCATTCACAAGGCCCGGCCCCAACAACGCGACAAGCACAAGAGCCAGTAACAATGAAGGAAACGCCAGGATTACATCCATAATCCGCATGATTGCGGTATCGATAACGCCGCCGAAGAATCCGGAAATTAATCCAAGGGAAATTCCACCAGCGAGAGCAATCGAGACAACAAACACACCAATAAACAGTGAAAATTGTGCACCATGTAACAAACGCGACAACACATCGCGACCGACGGCATCGGTCCCCAGCAAAAATTCGAGCCTGCCTCCGTCAATCCAGGCCGGCGGCAACAAGAAAGCCGTTCTGTCCTGAATATTGGGTTCGTGGGGAGAAATAATATCTGCAAATACTGCAAGAAAAACGAGGGTCATGAAAACCCAGAGGCCTATAACGGCACCACGGTTTTCTTTAAAATAGTGCCAAAACTCGGCAAACTGCGCCTTGCGGGCTTTCCTTGTGGAATCAAGGGCTACATCAGTCATAATTTGTATCCTCCTGATTGATTACTGGTGACGAATGCGTGGATTGATTAGCCCGTAAAGCAAATCGACCATCAAATTCACGAACATGACAAGGAAAGCAATCATCAATAGACCGCCCTGAATGACCGGGTAGTCTCGACGAGATATCGATTCAACCATCCACTTCCCAATGCCAGGCCAGGAAAAAATCGTTTCGGTGAGAATTGCGCCAGCCATCAAAACACCGACCTGAAGGCCGATTGTTGTAATCACCGGAATAAGTGCGTTACGCAATGCATGTAAACCTATCACGCGTCGCCTGCCCAGTCCCTTTGCTCTGGCGGTTCTTATGTAATCTTCACCAAGAACTTCAAGCATGGCTGAACGGGTTTGACGGGCAATTACCGCCAGCGGAATGGTCGCAAGTGCGATCGATGGTAATACCAGATGGTGGACTGCAGAAGCAAAGGCTCCCTTTTCCCCTGACAGCCAGGTATCAACCAACATAAACCCGGTGATACTTTCCGGAAAAAACATGAAAGACAATCGACCGGACACCGGTGTCCATCCCAACATACCCGAAAATACGATGATCATCATCAGGGCCGACCAGAATATCGGCATGGAATAACCCACAAGAGCTATGCCCATAATCGAATGGTCAACACTGGTCGCACGCTTTACTGCGGCAATGATGCCCGCAGGCACGCCAATTGTTACTGCCAGAAAAATTGCAACAAAGGATAATTCCAGTGTCGCGGGGAACCGGACAAAAAATTCACTCCAGACCGGTAACTTGGTGCTGATCGATTTGCCCAGATCACCCTGCAAAACCGCAAGTAGATAATCGAAATACTGAACAATAATTGGCTTGTTATATCCAAACAACTCCTGAAACTGCGCATAGCGCTCAGGACTGATACCGCGTTCACCGGACATCAAAATGATGGGGTCGCCAGGTATCAAACGGATGAAGAAGAAAGAAACAAGCGAGACGCCGATAAAGGTTGGGATCAACATTCCAACGCGGCGCAGGATAAATCCAAACATGGGATCGTCACTAACCCTGAAAACGCGAAGGCGGGGTAAAAACCCCGCCCTCTAGTGTCACAACAGACTATTCTTTGATGTCTACACCGTAGAACATGTGACCACCAAACGGATCAATGCGGAAGTCGACGACTTCGTTACGGACCGGTTTGAACACAAGTGAATGTGCAATGGTTGCCCATGGTGCTTCACGCTTGAACACAACCTGTGCTTCTTTGTAAAGACGAGTACGTTCTGCAACGTCTGCAGTTTCCTTGGCAGCTCTCAGCAGTCCGTCAAATTCAGCATTACACCAGCGAGCACGGTTGGAACCGTTTTCAGCAGCTGCACAGCTCAAAAGAACATACAGGAAGTTGTCAGGATCGCCGTTATCACCGGTCCAGCCGAGCAGCACTGTTTCATGCTCACCAGCACGAGACCGTGTAAGGTATTCACCCCACTCGAAGGAAATGATTTCAGCTTCAACACCGATTGCAGCCCAGTCAGCCTGGATCAACTCAGCCATACGGCGAGCAGCAGGATTGTATGGACGCTGGACAGGCATTGCCCAGATGTTGGTTTTCATACCAGCTTTACCAGCTTCTGAAAGGAGAGCCTTTGCAGCAACTGGATCATACACATCGTCCGGTGTATCTTCGTTGTATGACCAGATTGTTGGTGGAAGCGGATTTTTCGCAGCTTTACCGGCACCCTGGAATACAGCATCAAGAATGGCCTGTTTATTGATGGCCATGTTGAGTGCTAAACGAACACGAACGTCCTTGAAATTTTCTTTCTGCGTATTGTACGCAAGATAGCCAACATTCAGACCTTCCTGTTTCATCAATGTAATGTCTTTTTCCTTGGCCATTGCTGCAAGATCAGCAGGATTCGGATAAGGCATTATATGGCATTCGCCAGCTTTAAGCTTCTGATAGCGAACAGCCGCATCAGGAGTAATGGCGAAAATCAGGTTGTCGATCAGAGCTTTACCAGCCCAGTATCCAGGGTGAGCCGAATAACGGATCACTGCATCCTGCTGATAGCTAACAAGCTGGAAAGGACCTGTACCAACGGCTTTGTGGTCGATCGCATCCTTGTTGTCGGCAGCAGCAAGCTGATCTGCATATTCAGCAGACTGAATGGAAGCAAAATCCATGGCAATATTTGCAATGAACGGAGCTTCAGGTTTGGCAAGAACGAACTTCACTGTGTAATCGTCAACCTTGACGATGTCAGCAATGATTTCGCCCATGGACATAGCACCAAAATATGTATAGGTGGCGCCATTTACCTGATGAAACGGATGATTTTCTTTCCACTGACGATTGAATGAAAAGAGTACGTCATCTGCATTGAAATCACGTGTTGGTGTGAATTCTTTTGTTGTGTGGAATTTTACACCCTTACGAAGATTGAATGTATATTCCAGAGCATCATCGGATACAGAATAGCTTTCTGCGAGCGCAGGAACGATATTTGTTGTTCCGCGATCAAATTCAACCAGACGATTATAAAGCTGGCGAGATGATGCATCAAATGTAGTACCTGCAGTTGAAAGCGCAGCGGAGAAATTCTCCGGGCTGCCTTCAGAGCAGAATACGAGCGTTTTCGCTTCAGCAGCTGAAGACAATCCAGCTATTAGAGCGGTAGCAGCAAGAAGTTTTGTAATAGTATTCATATTCACTAGATCCTTACGGATCCCCTCCCAATATGACCTTCCCTGGCGGAAGGAGCAGGCACAAGATTGATTCATAGACGTTGTGAGTCAAGGTAATTTACTTGTGCACCCTGTGAGAAAGATACACCACAGGGATAATTTCAAGTGCAAAATCCGTTCACCATTTGGCAACAGAGTGAAAACATTTCGCAAACACGGGTGATATAGGGAATTTATTTCAAATCGTATACGAAATTGGAACTTATGTGAAATTGGGAGCTTTATTTACATCTCTGAGCAGAATAATAAACTTTTGAACAATATGTTGAATGAGTGCCTCTCCGATGGCTGCAGTCGCCTTTTTGGCGTCCCCCACCACACCATTCGTGTTGAGATCCTCTGCAAGCCAGCCAAACTGATGCCTGCCATAAGCCGTCAAACAGGCAAATGTTTTGATGTAATATTCCTGTGTTGACGGAAAATTTGCAAGCGCATCCTTACGGACCAGCTGCGGTGCGAGATGCATCATCATCGCCGTTTCAACAAGTCCGCCATGAATACCAAAAGCACGTTCATCGGCGTCAACCAGATCATCAGGATAGCCAAACCGGAGCCAGTTGGTGGCGACTGCGAATATTGCTGTCTCGGCACGCAATTCACGGATTAATATATCCATCAGGGGTACATTCCCACCGTGCGAATTTATAAACACCAGTTTAACAAATCCCGCCCCAATAACCTGCAGTGCTATGTGCTTCCATAATTTTAGCAAAATATCTGATGTACCCGTCAATGTTCCGGGAAAGGACTGATGCTCGATTGACCAGCCTATGGATTGGAGCGGCAAAATATAAACGTCAAAATCCTTGAGGCCGATTTGCTCCAGTTCACCGAGATACCCTTCGGCGAGAACGGCATCTGTAGACAGCGGCAAATGCGGACCATGCTGTTCAATGGCGGCCAAAGGGAAAACAACAACAGCTCTGGATTTATCTGCTTTGCCAATATCTGCCGATGTGAGATCCTGCCAACGAAAAACACCCATAATTCAAACCCGGCTTTCTGAGCACCAAAAATACATCAAATTGGTTCCTGTCACAGTGATACCGCTGTGTTACCGGACTGTCGAGTACCCGCCCCGCCCGGGACAGGCTTCCTCCGGATGAACTTGAGAATCACGTCGTATTACGTCATCCTTGAATTGTACCATCAGAGCGAAAACCTCAATTGAGGCAAATTCGCTTCAGTTCAATATACAGGCGAGCTTCCAAGCTTTGCTGCCCTCCCAGGAGTATATATATGTCCCGACCAATCTTGTTTCAAACCGGACCAATGATGGCCATGATTGAAAAACAACTACGGGACAGCTTTGAAGTTCATACGATCTGGAACGCTACAGACCCTGAAAAACTGATTTGTGACGTCGGGCCAAACGTTCGGGGCATTGCCACAAGTGCTTTTTCCAATACAGGCCGGGAACTCATTGATGCCTGCCCAAAACTTGAAATAATTTCCAGTTTTGGCGTTGGATACAACACTGTTGATGCGCCACATGCAGCTAACAAGAATGTCATTGTCACCAATACACCTGATGTTCTAACCGAAGAGGTTGCCGACACAGCGTGGGGACTATTGTTAATGACAGTTCGCGAATTATCAGCAGCTGAAAGACATTTGCGATCTGAAGGCTGGCTGCAGGGACCATATCCTCTCACCCGGGGCACGCTTCAAAACAAACGAATCGGGATTGCGGGCCTTGGACGAATTGGCAAGGCTATTGCGCGTCGTGCAGTTGCTTCCGGACTAAAAATCTCATATTTTGGTCGAAACAAACAATCAGATCTCAATTGGCCATTTTATAATGATCTGGAAACCATGGCCCGGAATGTCGATATATTGTTGGCCGTATTGCCCGGAGGCAATGCCACCGACAAAATCATTGGTCAATCTGTCCTGCAGGCACTTGGTCCGGACGGGATACTGATTAATGTTGGACGAGGCACGGCCGTCGACGAAACTGCATTGATCCAGGCGCTAAAATCCGAAACAATTATGTCAGCCGGGCTGGATGTTTTTGAGAATGAGCCCAAAGTACCACAATCACTGATGGATCTGAACAACGTGGTTTTGTTACCTCATGTTGGTTCGGCTTCGGTTCACACGCGTGATGCCATGGGCCAGCTTGTGGTTGATAATTTACGCTCCTGGTTTAAAAGTGGGCAACCTCTCACTCCGGTAGCGGAAACGCCATTTGATGGAGAACAGAACAATGCGCCTTAATCCAGCTTTCGGAAGACTTGGCGATGAAAACGCTTTCAAAGTGCTGGCACGCGCAAATATGTTGGCCGCAAAAGGCAGGGACATTATTAACCTGGGTATCGGGCAGCCGGATTTCCCCACCCCCGAACACATTGTTGAAGCTGGCATTAAAGCACTCAGGGACGGACACCACGGATACACCCCCGCGACAGGCATCCCACAGTTAAGGGAATCTGTTGCCGATAATCTTGCAATACATAGCGGCGCAAAAGTCAGCCCGGAGAACATCCTGATTGCGCCGGGCGGCAAAGTAACCATGCATATGGCGATCATGATGTTTGGCACCCAGGAAACTGAGATTATTTATCCCGATCCGGGGTTCCCGATTTACCGTTCGATGATCGATTTTACCGGTGCAAAAGCGGTCCCTGTCTCAATTCGGGAAGAAAACGGTTTTGCCATATCCGCAAAGGATATACTTTCGCGTATCACAGACAAAACACGCCTGATCATCATCAATTCGCCTGCAAATCCAACCGGTGGAGCAACCCCAAAATCAGAAATAGATAAATTGGTAAGCGGTCTTGGAAAACATCCCGATGTTGCCATTCTATCAGACGAAATTTATTCCAGGATGTTATTTGATGGCCTTGAGCATCAAAGCCTTGCTGCCTATCCATCCATACGTGATCGATTGATCATTCTGGATGGTTGGTCAAAGACCTATGCTATGACCGGCTGGCGTCTGGGATGGTCCCTGTGGCCAGATAAGTTAATCGACCTTGCCAGAAAATTCGCTGTGAATTCCTATTCCTGCGTCAATGCTTCAGCCCAATATGCAGGTCTTGCGGCGATTACCGGACCCCAAGATTGTGTGACCAGCATGGTTGACGAATTTGATCGCCGCAGAAAGCTCGTTGTATCCAAACTCAATGCAATCCAGGGCATTCGCTGTGCAACACCAAAGGGAGCATTTTATGCTTTCCCCAATATCTCCAAAACCGGCTTCTCGGGAAACCAGCTTTCACATACTTTGCTGGAAGACTACGGAGTTTCAACGGTTGCGGGAATGGATTTTGGAAATCAGGGCAAGGATTTCATCCGTCTGTCATTTGCAAATTCGTTTGAGAATATCGAAAAGGCACTGGAACGTATTGGTACCTGCATCGCCCGGGCAAACTAAATTGCGCGGGGTCCCGTATATATTGCGCGTGGCCTGATCTGATCAGATGTCTCGTATTGTTCCAGAGCATGTGCGATCCATCCTGCCATGCGTCCCGCACAAAACAGCGACATTCCAGCCTGGGCTGGCAATTCAAGAACGCGCCTTACGACTGCCAGAGCAAAATCGATGTTGGGAAACAGCCCGAACAGGCGCAGCGCTTCTTCGCATATCTGAACAGACATTCTGACAAAAGGGTGGTCAGCAAATTCATCGTGTAGCAAATTGAACAAACACACAGCGCGAGGGTCCGCGCCGGTATAAACAAGATGTCCGAAACCTGGCAAATCCTGTGCCAGCATGAGCTGTTCTTCGAGAGTTTCTGTTATACGCCCCTGATCAAGCATTAACCCAAGCCAATGGTCGGCTCGTTCACTGGCGGCACCATGCCTTGGGCCCAGAAACGCACCAAATCCGGACGCAAGAGCCGCATGTAATGGAGCGCCGGTGGAAGCAGCAACACGCACAGCAAAGGCGCTCGAATTCAGTTCATGATCAGCGCTCAAAACCAAAGCGGCAGCAATCAACTTCTTATGTCCGGCATTTGTAATATTCCAGGCCCGCGCCATATGTTCCACCAACGGCAAATCATCAGGCCGGGTGCCTACAAGTTCTGCCGCGACAACCCGGCATAATGCTGCACCATGTCGCCACAAAATCTTTTTGTTCAGGGAATATGCCGATTTATCGCCTCGAGGCCAGGCTGCTACCATGACCATCGCACGTTCTATTCCACGTAGCGAAGCTGGCAGGTTTTCCAGGGGCTTGTCAGGAGCCAACTCTGAAAAGGGATCAATGCCTTCGCACTGCCACAACAATGTTGCGACAGACTCAAATCCGGCATTGCCTGCCAGTTCAGTCGCAAGTCGACCGCGATAGGATGGCCCTACATCAGATATTGCGGTAATTGCCGAGTGAATTACCAAAGATTCATTTGTCTGATCACCGCCCAAATTGCGGCGTTCCTTTTGTCTGAACGCCCTGACATCCTTCGCGGAATACAGTCTTGCGCGTCCCGGGCCTGGTTCTGAATGGATCAAACCACGACTGACATAGGCATACAATGTGTCAACACGAACACCCAGTTCTGCTGCGGCTTCCTTCGCAGATAACATTATAGCTGACATCAAAATCCGTTACATTGATTGTATGTATCAAGATTGATTGTATGTTCAAATGCTGTTTTGTGTCCAGCATCATTCATAAGATGGAGCCTCATATGACGGCACAATCGACACAAATCTCTCCTTCATCAATCTACGCCCCTGGCCTTGAAGGTATAAGCGTTGCACGAACCATCCTGAGCCGTGTTGACGGAAACAAAGGCGAACTCATCATTCGCGGGCATCGCATAGAAGATATCGCTGGACATATCAGCATTCAGAAAGGTGCATCTCTTTTATGGCAAGACTTCCCGGATGCACCCACTAAAGAGCTTGCCCAACAGTTCGGAATTGCACGGCAAAATGCTTTCCGGATTGTGCCGGACATTGCTGGATATATATCCGGGAATGATTTGATGACATGGATGCGTGCTGCTCTTGATTTAATCCCGATTGGCCAGAACCATTCGGAAGCAGTTCAAATTTGCGGAGCACTTCAGGTCTTTGTTGCGGCGGCAAGCCGCCTTGCCGCAGGATTTGCACCCATCCCACCCGATCCCCGGCTATCTGTTAGTCAGGACATTCTGAAAATGTTAACCGGCACCGCGCCTACGCACAGAATGGAAACAGCCCTTGATCGATATCTGGTCACGATCATGGATCATGGACTAAATGCATCAACATTTACTGCACGGGTAATTGCGTCAACACAAGCTGACATGCGATCCGCTGTATCCGGAGCTATGGGAGCATTAAAAGGCCCTTTGCATGGTGGTGCACCAGGTCCGGTCCTTGATATGCTTGATGACATTGGCACGCCAGACAAGGCAGAAAGCTGGATTGCCGCTGAACTGAAAGCGGGACATCGATTGATGGGCTTTGGGCACAGGATCTATCGCGTACGCGACCCGAGAGCTGACGTACTCAAAGCCGGGCTTGACGAACTTCGCCAGGATTCAAACCGAATACAACGCGCCGAAGCGATCGAACAAGCAGCTCTGGAAGCACTTAAAAAACACAAGCCAGGGCGCGTCCTTGAAACAAATGTCGAGTTTTATACTGCTGTACTTCTGGATGCGATCGGGATTGATCGAAATTTGTTTACGCCGCTGTTTGCAGTCGGGCGCTCTATCGGGTGGGCTGCCCATATCATGGAACAAAAAAATTCGGGGAAACTGATCCGCCCGCAATCCGATTATGTGGGTAGTTAGAAAGAAAAAGGGTGCCGCAATCACAACGGCGCCCTCTAAACCTAGTGAATGATAATTTCCGGCCCCATTAACAGGGTCGGCAGATAAGTAGAAATCGAAGGCACGTAAGTCACAATCACCAGGAATGCCAGCAAAATACAAACCCACGGCATCGCAGCCTTGACAACCTCCACCAGAGACATCCCGGTTATGCCGGATGTAACAAACAGGTTTAACCCGATAGGCGGTGTGATCATGCCAATTTCCATATTCACCACCATGATGATACCCAAATGAATTGGATCGATGCCAAGTTCAATTGCGATTGGAAATACGACCGGTGCCACAATGAGTAGTAGACCGGATGGCTCCATAAATTGACCACCCAACAATAGCAGCAAATTGACGGCGATGAGGAATGTCCACCAATTGAACCCGTAATTCAGCATCCAATCGGTAATTTCCTGGGGAATGCGTTCAGTGGTCAACACATGTGCAAACAACAATGCATTGGCGATGATGAACATGAGCATGATGGTCGTTTTGCTCGCATCCAGCATTACTTTTTTGGTATCGCTGTGAAGCATCGCCGGCAACAAATATATAAAGAATTGCACGATGTTGCGTACAATTGCAGTCACTACAGATTCACCTTCCTTGCGGATGGGAACATTTTTGAGTGGCCCCATGTCCCGATAGACAAACAGAGCGATGAGAAATGCGTAGACTGCTGCAACTGCGGCGGCTTCAGTTGGTGTAAATATACCAGCGTAAATACCGACCAGTATGATGACGATAAGAAACAAACCAAATGAACTATCGCCCAGAGCCCTGAAAAACTCCCCAAAACCCTGCCATGGTTGACGAGGATAGCCTTTTATTTTTGCAACAATAAAAATACCGGTCATCAACATAAGCCCGGCGATCAGGCCCGGGATCACACCCGCAAGAAACATTCTTCCAACAGATACATCCGTTGCCGCCGCATAGACCACCATGACAATGGACGGTGGAATAAGAATGCCCAGAGTACCGGCGTTGGCAATAATACCAGCTGCAAATGGTTTGGGATAACCAACCTGAACCATCCCGGCAATTACAACAGTACCGATGGCAACAACAGTGGCCGGAGACGAGCCTGATAGCGCTGCAAACAACATGCAGGCAAAAACTCCGGCCATGGCCAGCCCACCTGGCAAAGGCCCAACAACCGCAATGGCAAATCTGATAATTCGTTTGGCGACGCCACCGGTTGACATAAATCCGGAAGACAAAACAAAGAACGGTATGGCAAGCAGAGTGTAATGTTCCGCCGCTTCAAATAATTTGAGTGCAATTGATGCCATCGAATCATTCGAGAAGAACGCAATAAACAATATGCTGGACAAGCCAAGTGAAATGGATATGGGTGCACCAAATGCAAGAAATCCCATCAACATTGCAAAAAGAACGAGAGTTTCCATGATCTAGTCCTTCAACACATCTTTGTTTTCGGCCACAAGTTCCACTGCTTCATGCCCGGCAATCATAAGTTCTTTTTTACCGGTGATTATTGCGTATCCCGCCTCAAGACAGCGGTAGAGGAACATTGATAACCCGATCGGCAGGATGGAATAGGCAATCCAGCGCGGGATATCGAGGTCTTCGGTTCTTATGTCGTATTTGTACATTTTGGAGAGATACACTTCGGATCCAAATAGAAGGATCACCGCGTAAGAGATGCCGGCAATTGGGCCAATCAGCGCCAACAAGCGAAATATTGGTCGAGGAAATAACCGTATAAATGCATCAACTCCCAAATGGGCACCGATTTTTACGCCATAAGACATTCCAAACAGGATCATCCACGCGAACATCAACTTTGTGAGTTCCAGCGCGTCAACCCAGCCGGAATTAAAGACATAGCGTGCTATGACTTGTGAAAAAGTCAGAAGGGTCATTCCTGCAAGCAGCAGTATGATGACCGTCTCTTCAAAAGTATTAATGATGCGTGATATCGACACGACAACACCTCCCCGCAAACGAAAGGGTGACGCACACGGGCGCATCACCCTCTCGAATAGTTAAGTCCATTCAGTCCTAATTGTTGTAAGACTGAGCTGTTTTAATGAGATCCGAGCCGATATCATCGGCAAATTTTTCCCAAACAGGTTTCATCGCAGCACGCCATGCAGCTTTTGCATCGGCATCCAGTTGACGAATAACCGTTCCGGCCGACTCGATTTTCTTGCGGTTATCAAGGTTGATCTCGCGAGCGAGGCCATTACGGGTTACGGTTACTTCCTTGAGTATGGTAGCGAGCTGAGTACGAATGCCGTCATCCAAACCTGCCCACCACTCGTCAGATGTCACAACAAGATAATCGATCACACCATGATCAGACTCTGTTACGCCGTCCTGAACTTCAAAGAATTTTTTAGTGTAGATATTTGACCAGGTATTTTCCTGTCCATCAACAACACCGGTTTGAAGCGCACCATACACTTCCTTGAAAGCCAGTTTCTGCGGGTTGGCTCCAAGAGCTTCAAACTGKGCCTGAAGTACGTCTGAAGACTGTATGCGGAATTTAAGACCGGCTGCATCACCAGGCATGTTTAATGGTTTGTTAGCAGACATTTGCTTCATGCCATTATGCCAGTAACCAAGCCCAAGCAGACCCTTGTCACGCATGGATTCAAGAAGAGCCTGACCATCTGCTGAAAGCTGAAATTTATTTACTGCGTCGATGTTGTCAAAGATAAATGGAAGGTCAAACAAGCGGAATTTTTTGGTGTATTTTTCAAATTTTGACAGCGATGGTGCAGCCATCTGAACATCGCCAAGAAGCAATGCTTCAAGAACCTTGTTATCATCAAAGAGCTGTGAACTTGGATATACTTCCATGCAGGCTTYGCCATTCATTTCGGCATTCACACGCTTGGCAAGCAACGTTGCAGCTTCACCCTTTGGGTGACCTGTCGCAGATGTTACATGACTGAACTTGATGACAATTTCACCTGAATCGCAGTTTGCGAGCGCAGGGGTTGTTGCCAGAGCTGCAGTCGCAACTGCGGCGAGAAGTAATGTTTTCATGGTCTCTTTTCCTCCCGGAGACATAGGCATTTGGTCAACGAATGTCGACAACT
>JAESRR010000173.1 GCA_016764535.1 Cohaesibacteraceae bacterium
CGATCTTGTGCAGGGTAAAATTGGCAGTGCTGGATCTAACTAATCGGCATTGATCGCCTT
Source organism: Cohaesibacteraceae bacterium (assembly GCA_016764535.1). Classification (GTDB taxonomy): domain Bacteria; phylum Pseudomonadota; class Alphaproteobacteria; order Rhizobiales; family Cohaesibacteraceae; genus JAESRR01. The sequence continues at coordinate 61 of JAESRR010000173.1, forward strand.
TCGGAACCAATCAGGTCCATGACGCGGGTTTTGAAGGTCATGACGCAGGTTCTGGAAGTTATGAGGAACAGTATGAAGAGTATTCTATTGCATCGCTTTATCGTAGTTGGTTTGTTGGCAACGGGGTTGTCTGCTTGCAGTGCTGTTTCTGAAATGGGCTTGTTTGGCGCGGAAAAAATCTTGCCTGGTGAACGACAACCTATCCTGAATACAGGGCTTCACCATAAGGTAGAGGATTCTGGCCCTGTGCTAATATCTTCTTCGAAATCTTTTTCCGGCTGGAATAATCCTGGAGGAAATGCAGCGAACAACCCGCCAAATGTTACACTCTCCGGTTCAGGTACGACAGCGTGGCGCGTGAACGCAGCTTTGCGTGGCGGTAGCGATGACTATCGGGCGGCAGCCCGCCCAATCGTTATTGGCGGTCGTGTTGCTGTTTATGGACCGGATGGAAGTTTGTCTGTTCATGGATTGTCTGGAGGTGGGCGAGCCTGGAGTGCAAATCTTCGTCCTGATGCAGAAAAAGACATCGCACTTGGCGGTGGAGTTGCTGCATCCGCAAGTGCGATATTTGCAGGTACCGGTTATGGTGAGGCTATTGCTATAAGCCTGTCGAACGGCGCCCGGATTTGGACGAAAAAACTGGAAGCTCCGGTTCGTGGTGCACCAACCTACAATGCAGGTAAAGTATTTGTGGTGACCGCTACAAATGTTGTTTATGCGCTTGATGCAGCCGATGGATCCGAACTTTGGACCTACCGTGGTCTATCGGAAACAGCCGGCATCCTGGCTGCTGCAAATCCTGCTGTTGAAAAAAATATTGTAGTTGTACCGTTCTCATCGGGCGAAGTGGTTGCCATTAATATCAAAACCGGCGAGCCGGAATGGACAGATCAGGTTGTTCGGGCAAGTCGTTCCTTTGCACTTTCTGGATTAACTGACATTTCTGCAAGTCCAGTGATCTCCGGTGGGGTTGTGTATGTTGTCGGAGTGTCTGGTCGGATAATTGCAGTATCCCTGAAATCGGGTGAACGTTTGTGGGAGCGAAATATTGGATCAGTGCATACCCCTGTTGTTTCGGGAAATGCACTATTTGTTCTTGATCTGGACGACAAACTTGTTGCACTCAATCGCAAGACAGGAAAAATTCATTGGTCTACCCAGTTACCTGTTATCAGGAAACGTAAAAAACGTTCTGCGTGGGCTGGTCCGGTCCTCGCTGGTGGAAAATTATGGCTGGCGTCCAGTGATAAGAAATATGTTGGTGTGAACGCTGCCAATGGAAAACCGGGAAATGTACAATCGATAGCTGATGCCGTGTATATTAGTCCGATTGCTGTCTCGGGTCGTGTTATTCTGTTGTCTGGCAACGGTGCATTGTCAGCACACAACTAGGCCTCTGAATTTTTGGCAGAATTTAATCGTTGCCACATATAATATGAATGAAGTTTGCGTCTCGCCAGTGGAAATCCAGTGGCGAGACTTGTTTTTGAGGGTACAATGACCTTTACGCTTGCAATTGTTGGCAGACCCAACGTTGGTAAATCCACACTTTTCAATCGCCTGGTTGGAAAACGTTTGGCTCTGGTTGATGACACACCGGGAGTTACCCGTGACAGACGGATGGGAGAAGGCCATATAGGCGACATGACGTTCAATGTGATTGATACGGCTGGCCTTGAAGAAGCCTCCGAGGAAAGTCTGCAGGGAAGAATGCGGGCCCAGACAGATGAAGCAATCAAGGAAGCAGATGTTTGCCTTTTTGTGGTTGACGCGAAATCCGGATTGACACCCGCCGATACCTATTTTTCGAAAATTCTTCGAAAATCCGGAAAACCGGTGATTTTGGCTGCCAATAAAGCCGAAGGAAAATCTGGCGATGCCGGGTTTTACGATGCATTTTCTCTTGGGTTTGGAGAACCTCTTGCCATTTCTGCTGAGCACGGTGTGGGTATGGCTGACTTGTTTAGTGCTTTGCTTGACTATGAAATCGAACATGGCGGTGCCCCGGAACCTGACAAACGTCAGGATGAATTTTTTGAGGACGATGCAGATACGCTTGAATTTGATGGTCATGGAAATCTAATACTGCCTGAAGACGATGGCGGAGAAGATTTCATCAACACGTATGACGAAGAAAAACCGCTTCGTATTGCAATCGTTGGTCGGCCCAATGCCGGCAAATCCACCTTGATAAACTCCATGATTGGTGAAGAAAGATTGTTGACCGGCCCTGAGGCTGGTATCACACGGGATTCGATATCTGTCGATTGGCAATGGCAGGATAGAGCCGTAAGACTATTTGATACGGCAGGAATGCGCCGCAAGGCAAGAGTTCAGGAAAAACTTGAAAAACTGTCAGTTGCAGATGCCTTGCGTGCGATCCAGTATGCAGAAACAGTGGTCGTTGTGATCGATGTAACAATGCCTTTTGAAAAACAGGATCTGCAAATAATTGATTGGGTTGAGAGAGAAGGCCGTGCTCTGGTTATCGCTTTGAACAAATGGGATCTGGTGGAAGATCGCAACCAGACAATGCTGGATTTACGTGAAAAGACCGATCGTTTGTTACCACAGGTGAGGGGTGTACCGCTTGTTCCCATTTCTGGTTTGCTGGGGCAGGGTATCGACCGCCTGATGAAGGCGGTCTCGGAAGTCGACAGGCTCTGGAACATCCGGGTTTCCACTGCAAAACTTAATCGTTGGTTGTTCAGTGCGCTGGAGCAGCACGCTCCACCGGCAGCAGCGGGACGCCGAATTCGCATACGATATGCCACGCAGGCAAAGTCCCGCCCGCCGACATTTATTGTCTGGTGCTCGCGCCCCGATGCTTTGCCGGAGTCATACTCCCGATATTTGGTCAACGATTTTAGACAAACGTTTAATGTTCCAAGTGTCCCGATACGTATGATTATGCGAAAGGGAGAAAATCCTTACGCCAAAAAGAAAAAACGGAACAATTAATTCTCGCATGCTGTGATGCACAGCATTATCTGTTGTGTGCATGTGTGTATTGGAAAAATTTCGGTTCTGTGAGCTGGCGTGGCTATTGTGTTTGTGTATAACTCGCCCGGTTACTGGCAAGACGCGGTAACCTGAGCGTTGAGTATGAGGGTATTATGACAAAAAACTGGACACCGGATAGCTGGCGATCAAAACCGGTACTGCATGTCCCGAAATTTCCGGATAATGCTGCGTTGGAAGCAATCGAAGGCCGTATTGCTTCTTATCCTCCTCTTGTTTTTGCCGGTGAAGCACGGCAGTTAAAAGAGCAGCTTGCCCGTGTCTCAAAAGGTGAGGCCTTTTTACTTCAGGGTGGAGATTGCGCCGAAAGTTTTGCAGAGCATAGTGCTGATAATATTCGTGATTTCTTTCGCGTGTTTTTACAGATGGCAGCCGTGTTAACTTACGCGGCAGCCAGACCGGTTGTAAAAGTTGGTCGTATTGCCGGTCAATTTGCCAAACCCCGCTCGTCTGATATTGAAAAGCAGGGAGATATTGAATTACCCAGTTATCGCGGTGACATCATCAATGGCATCGATTTCACTGAAAAAGAACGTGTTCCCGATCCGAGCCGTCAGGCAATGGCGTATCGTCAATCTGCTGCAACCCTCAATCTATTGCGTGCGTTTGCTCAGGGCGGTTTTGCCAATATGGACCACGTCCATCAGTGGACTTTGGGATATTTGAAAGACAGCCCTCAGGCAGGAAGATATCAGGAACTGGCAGATCGTATTTCTGAATCGATGGCATTTATGAGAGCCTGTGGAATCGATCCTGAAACAACACCACAAATGCGGACTACTGACTTCTTTACCAGCCATGAAGCACTTCTACTGGGCTATGAGGAAGCACTCACACGGGTCGATTCAACATCCGGTGAATGGTACGCTACATCGGGGCACATGTTATGGATTGGCGATCGGACGCGGCAAATTGACCATGGTCACGTCGAATTCTTTCGTGGCATTCAAAACCCTATTGGTATGAAGTGTGGTCCTTCGCTGGAACCTGATGATTTACTTCGCCTATGTGATGTTCTCAACCCGGAGAATGAACCAGGCAGATTGACATTGATAGCCCGTTTTGGTGCAGACAAGGTTTTTGATCATTTACCGGCACTGGTTCGCGCTATTAAAAGTGAAGGTCGACATGTCGTATGGTCCTGTGATCCAATGCATGGAAATGTGATCAAGGCTTCCAACGGGTACAAAACCCGGCCTTTTGATAGAATACTAAAAGAGGTAGAAGCTTTCTTTGCAGTCCATCAGGCTGAAGGGACACATGCCGGTGGTATTCACATTGAAATGACAGGCAGGAATGTGACCGAATGCACCGGTGGTTCCCGGGAAATTTCAGAAAATGATCTTTCGGCACGATACCACACGCATTGCGATCCAAGACTAAATGCTGATCAGGCGCTGGAACTTGCTTTTCTCATCGCCGAAAATTTGAAAAAAGATCGCGACAACAAATATACGTCTACCTGATCTGGTTTTGAATACCCCGGTCAAAGTATTCGTTTTGAATGAATTGCAAGCGATTTGATTTATCAGAATCAGTTCGCTTGCACTCGCACCTATCAGTTCCGGCCAGGCTTCGATCAACTCGCGAGTTTGGATATTTGAATAAATTCTGACGTTTGAATTGCCCAATTTATTAAGTCAATCCAGTTGGCAACTTGCTGAGAATAAATTATCTGCAAATATCGAATTTGAAACGACAGTACTAATATTTTAGTAACCAGTTTACTTAAGCGAAAGCTGACAAAGTTTTGATAGAGTTTCCTGAACATGCGCAAATTTGCGCTTGATTATGGGGCAATCTCGCGTGAATACAATTTTACTATTTGGAAATACTCCCGGACATTCAGAATCAAAATTTAAACTATTATGCGGAGACGGTTGATATGTCACATCCGCTGATTATTGATCTTGATGGGACGCTGGTGAGAACGGACACGCTTTTTGAGGCGTTTGCAGGCGCGCTGTTTCGACAGCCACTGGACACGTTTGCAGCATTGCTGGAGCTCAGGCATGGCCGTGCGGCATTTAAGCGTCGTTTGTTTGAACTTGGTCAATGTAACTATGCCTTGCTGCCACTTCGAACCGATCTAATCGATTTTATCAAACGGGAAAAAGAAACCGGTCGCGAAATTCATCTCGTGAGTGCGGCCGACCAAAACGTTGTAGAAGCTGTTTGCGAGAGGTTGGGCATTTTCGATACACTGAAGGGCTCCGATGGTAATCAGAACCTTAAAGGAATCGCCAAGGCCAAATATTTGAAAGATAAATATCCGGACGGGTTTGGCTATGCCGGTGATAGCACCGCTGACGTACCGGTTTGGAGAGAAGCTGAGGAAATAATTATAGCTGGTGCCGAGCCTGTTGTTCATAGAAAAATCAAACGTTTGGGCTGGTCAGTCTCTGCTGTGTTTGATGAACATGGCGACCGCTTCAAGCTCTGGATGAGGGCTGCGCGTTTACATCAGTGGGCGAAAAACGGCCTGTTGTTTGTTCCGCTATTTCTCGGTCATGTATATTCAGACCCTGATGCAATTCTTCGTACAATTTTTGGTTTCATCGCAATTGGCCTTGTTGCGTCCGGAACTTATTTGTTGAACGATTTGGCAGATCTGGAAGCAGATCGGGCTCACCCGACCAAATGTGACAGGCCGCTCGCCGCAGGAAATTTGAAAATATTTCATGCTCTTGTCGGCGCGCCGGTTTCCATCATAGCCGGATTATCGATTTCTTTCGCGATATCAACCAATTTTGCACTGGTAGTAATGGGTTATTTGGCAATTACGCTTGCCTATTCATTCAGGCTAAAGCGCGTACCACTTCTTGATACGTTTTTGCTTGGAAGTCTTTTCACATTGCGAATTGTAATGGGCACCGTTCTTGCGGGTGTTGCATTCTCGGAATGGATTTTAACGTTCTCGATGTTCTTTTTCTTTTCTCTGTCACTGGCCAAGCGGCATGTCGAAATTGTGCGCAAGGCCCTTAAAACTGAAGGCGAGATTAAAGGGCGGGGATATTTGACCAGTGATGCAGTCCTCACACTTTCTCTGGGAATGGCGTCGGCCATGTCTTCGTTGATGATCCTGGTGTTATATCTGGTTTTTGAGGCACAGCCACAAGGCTTTTACCAAACACCGGCCTGGTTATGGGTCGCACCGATTTCAGTTGCATTGTGGACTTTAAGAATTTGGTTGCTGGCTCATCGGGGTGAGTTGGATGATGATCCGGTTGCTTTTGCCATACGGGACAAATTGAGCATATATTTGGGTGCCGGGGTCGTGTCAGCCATCGGTTTGGCAATTTTATGAGTACAGAATATGGAAATTGAAATACACCCTTTGGCAACTACCGGCGGGGATACGCTCACTTTAAGTCAACGTATCAAGTCCATAGCAGCAGAGTTTTTCCGCTTTTTGCTAACAGGCTCAGTTGCCGCAATCGTAAATTTGGGGTCCCGTTGGATATTCAGTTTTCTGATGCCGTTTGAAGCAGCAGTAATTCTCGCATATTTGGTAGGAATGGTTGCGGCTTTCCTGCTGTTCCAAAAAATCATTTTCAAAGCCGGATCCGGAGATGTTAAAAAGCAAATCAGGCGCTTTTTACTTGTCCACGTTGTGGGATTAACACAGGTTTATTTTATCTCCTGGGGACTGGCGGATTTTGGTTTTCCAGCAATTGGCTGGACCTGGCATACAGAAGATCTCGCACATTTTATTGGCGTTGCAACACCTGCCTTTTCAAGTTACATCGGCCATAAATATTACACATTCAAATAATTCCGGTTCTCCGGATAAAGGAACTGGACGGGATCCCGCATGCATACACAACGAACAGGTTACAAGCCCGGTCAGTTGATTCTGGATGGCATTTTGGCAGTGTTTATTGCTACGTTTATTGCCGCTCTGTTATTTGCAATGTTGCGAGAGCAAGGGTTTACAAATTCTTATGCTGCACTTGCCGATGCGTTTCTGCATGGGCAACTAAATGTGGAACGGTGTTTTGATGTCGATTGTGCAGTGTCCCCTGATGGTCGTTCATGGGTCATATTCCCTCCCTTCCCAGCGCTGGTTTCCCTCCCGTTTGTAATGATATTTGGAGTCGAATTTTCTGGATTTATCCCGTTGGCAACTGTGTTTGTTGCCGTTTCTACTCTATTATGGATTAGAATATTCAGGTCTCAGGGCGTTGAAATGCGTGAGGCCGTCTGGTTGACAGTCGCACTTGTTTTCGCATCTCCTGTTTATCTTTTGTTGCTTCGCGCCAATGGGATCTGGTTTTTCGCGCAAGCCGTTAGCTTCCTGCTGGTCACCCTTTCAATATATGAGGCGTTTCACAAAAAACGCCTGGTGTTGATTGGAGTGTTCATTGGACTGGCTTTTTTGACACGTCAAATGTCAGTTTTTTATGCGCCGTTCATCCTTGTCCTGCTTTTAAATTCCAAACAGCCGGTTTGGCGCATCAACAGGGAATTAATCACAAAAATATTCTGGATTGGTTTGCCAATAGCATTAAGTATCGGCCTGTATTTCATCTATAATAATGTACGATTTGGCGATTTTCTTGAAAACGGCTATCGATATTTGATTGAAAGCAGTGATGAATTGGTTCCCGGGGAACCAATTACAAATCGTTTAAACACGGTGGGCCTATTTTCAAAAGATTATGCATTATTCAATTTTGTTTATATGTTTTTTCAAGGGTTCCATTTTGAATTTACAGGACCCAATGCACTAACTTCTGTTGGCATGGATCGCTGGGGGACCTCTTTGTTTGCTGCCAGTCCATTTGTATTTCTTGCATTGCTTGCACCATTCAGACAGGAAAATTTTGTTGGTTATGCTGTTATACTATTGATTGCCGGTGTGACTATTTTTTATCATTCCAATGGGTATTCACAAATAAATGCCCAGCGATACACTCTCGACTGGTTGCCAATATTGATGGTTTTTGTTGCACGGGCTGTAACCAAAGCCCGTATGGAAGTTGTTCGGTTGCTCATTCTTTATGCGTTGGTACTTAACCTGGTTGCTTTTGCTTTAACTGCCTGGGTGGATATGACCGCTTAGAATGTAATTATTGTGGCCAGGATACTTGCTCGCAAGAGTGTGGATCAGTTACACCCATACCAAATCGCACCTGTTCGGGACAACCATGAAACACACCGTTAGATTCGCCCCATCACCCACCGGCAACATTCATATTGGAAATGTGCGGCCTGCATTGATGAATTGGCTGGTTGCTTTGAAAACCGGCGGGACCTTTATACTGCGTTATGATGACACCGATCTGGAGCGATCCAGAACGGAATATGCCGAAGCAATTGCAGCTGATCTGAAATGGCTTGGCATTACGCCTCATCGGATCGAAAAACAGTCTGACAGATTTGGCTTATATGACACAGTAGCTGAACGCCTCAAAAAAATGGGGCGCCTGTATCCGTGTTATGAAACACCCGAGGAACTTGACCGCCGTCGTAAAAGATTGCGTGCCCGGGGCTTGCCACCGGTTTATGATCGATCGGCTCTGGATTTAAGCGATGAACAAATAGCAGCCTTTGAATCTGAAGGACGCAGTGCTCACTGGCGATTTAAACTGGAAATTGAGAACATCAACTGGCATGACCACATTCGTGGTGATATTGAAATCGATCTGGGATCGGTTTCGGATCCAGTGCTCATACGTGCCGATGGAACATATTTGTATACATTGCCGTCTGTTGTCGACGATATAGATATGGGAATTTCTATGGTGATCCGGGGCGAAGACCATGTCACCAATACTGCGGTTCAAATTCAAATATTTAATTTGTTGTCGGGCAAGTCGCCTGAATTTGCCCACCACAATTTATTGACTTCGATGACGGGTGAAGGCCTTTCCAAAAGACTTGGTTCCTTGTCCATTCAGTCGTTGAGGGAAAAGGGATATGAGGGAATTTCGGTAGCGACATTTGCAGTTCTTGTCGGGACATCGGAGGCAATCGCCCCGAGCGGGGATCTGGAAGAGCTAGCTAAAATTTTTGAATTGACTAAAGTTTCAAAATCGCCGGCAAAATTTGATGAAACCGAATTACTAAGCCTGAATACTCGTCAGGTACATCAAATGACATATGTGTCGGCTTGTGCACATCTGGAAAACCACATTGCTGCTGAATTGAGCGAAGAATTGTGGGTTGCAGTACGCGGCAATCTCGAGAAGTTTTCAGATATACACGTCTGGCTGAAAATTGTGAATGAAGGGCCGGATGAAATTGATCTGGAATCTTCAGACAGAGAGTTCGTCATTCAGGCTGCTGAATATCTTCCTTCTGCTCCGTGGGATGCAAACACCTGGAAAACGTGGACAAATACCTTGAAAGAGAAAACTGGCCGTAAAGGGAAATCCTTGTTTATGCCCTTGCGTTTGGCATTGACCGGCAAATCTCATGGCCCGGAGCTCGCTGCTTTGTTGCCTGTCATTGGACTGGATAAAACGCGGGCCCTACTATCCTGACACGTTTGCCGTTGGACGCTGTTACAATTTTGTTTTCTGTACTGGTTTTAAGGGCAGACAGACGCGTAAGCTGAAATCCCGTTTCCATCGCTTCCAGTGTGTCAGGATCAATGAAAATGTCCTGATGCGATGTTGGTAGAGGAATAGTAAAGCCACTGATTGTTGTCGCGCGTCTTTTTCCCTTTTTTCCTGTTGAACTCACCAGCTCAAGCGGCAGGAGTTTGGCAACCCCGGGAGCTGGATGACATTCCGCTACATATTCTGTTCTGTATCGGAACGCATAGGATAGTTTTTTGTAAGGCGTCCCACCCAGCGAAACCATTTGATCGCTATTTTCACCGGGATTTGCATGAATGAATAGCGACACATCTGCCAATTGGTTTGAATTACTTTTGCAAAGGCCTTCGTCCCGCGCAAATCCGGATTGTGTGGTCGCGAAACTTATCGGAAAATAGTAGCCGTCGCATTTACGCACACAGAGCGTGCGAAATGTACCAATTTGGGGAATATCGTCAATTCCCGAAAATCGAACTTTACTTCGGTTTCCACCGCCAAAAAGGGCCCCGAAAAACGATGTATTGCTACGGGATCGAATGCGGGTTTTGGAAAATTGTGCGTACTGATCGCCGCATTTATTGCTTCCCAGCTCGGCGAGCAGTCCAAGTCGTTGCCGCTGGCGCCCGCGGGGATCTGAACTAAATCGAGATCGTTTGCTGTCAAGTTTTGCGAGATTGGCTTCCATTTTGTTAAGCCGGGGCATAAGCTTCTTGCAACTTGGTCCAGCTTTTCGACGAAACAAAAACCCTGTTTGGATGCACCCGTCCGCTTTCGCTTTACGTTGTGCGGATCGTATCTGTCTTTTTTGTTGTTTATAGGCTTTGTCATATGCGGCAAAGGATTTGGCACTGCTTGAGGATCTTCCTCGTTGCAGTTTTGCAAGTTGACCTTCAAGCTGGGCGCAATATTGAATTCGGGTTTTTGATCGAGCGCTTGCTTCCCCTGCAAAAGTCAGGACAACGCTTACAAGCAATAGTGATGCTAACGGTCTAATGGCAGAATGTTTGCAAGATCTGAAGGCTTGGTTGGCCATTAGTTCATCCGAATCCGATTTCGCAGGAAATCTAGCACAAGCGTATTGGATAGTGTCACAGTTTCCCGATCGATAAGATAATTGTGAACCATGAATATGGCTGATCAATGAACAAATTCCAGGTGGGAGTTTGGGAAAACGATCAACACCCACTGTCAGCGGTGATCAGGTTAGCAAATTATTGGATCAGGTGGTTCATTTGAAAAAAGTTGTTGGTGCAAATACTTTGGTCAAAAAGCGCGGGGGCAGCTTTTTTGAAATTAGTTGCAAATGCTACTAATTTGTCGTACTGACCATAGTCAAATGAATACACGGGACACATGTCACATATTCAGGACAAAAGCGGGATGGTTGATAGAATTGGTGATTATGACCGAACTTCCGGGCTCCTTGATTATTCCCAAAGGGTGTAGTTGTAGAAGAACCCAATCAAACGGGGGCTATTTGAAATGATGGTTGTCGCTCCACAATATCCCAATAATTTGCAATAATATTGAAATTTGCAGCATTGATCCGGTAAATGGAAAATGCCGCGCTAATTGAATGAGGACAGTATGAAACTGGCAACCATGCGTGACGGCACCCGGGACGGGCGTCTTGTTATCGTCTCAAGGGATTTATCCAGATTTGTCGAGGCCGGGGATGATATTCCGACAATGCAGGCTGCAATGGATGACTGGGATGATGTTGCCCCAATGCTTGAGGCGCGTTATGCCAGGCTGAACGAAGGCAGTGTTCAAAGTGAAGTGTTTGATCAACAGAAATGTCTATCGCCCTTACCACGTGCTTATCAATGGGCAGACGGGTCGGCCTACGTAAACCATGTTGAGTTGGTTCGTAAGGCGCGCGGTGCAGTCCTTCCTGACAGTTTTTGGACTGAACCACTAATGTATCAGGGCGGGTCAGATACTTTCCTTGCGCCAACCGAGAATATTGAATTGGCCGATACAGCGTGGGGAATTGATTTTGAAGCGGAAGTTGCGGTTATAACAGGTGACGTGAAACCTGGTACATCAACGGATGACGCAGAAAAATCCATTCGATTATTTATGCTGGTCAATGATGTCTCGCTAAGGGCGCTTATCCCGGCAGAGCTAGGCAAAGGGTTCGGGTTTTTTCAATCAAAACCGTCATCGGCATTTTCACCAGTTGCAGTTACGGTTGATGAACTTGGTGAAGCCTGGAAAGATGGCAAAGTGAACCTGCCTATGCTTGTTACCTACAATGATCAGGCATTTGGCAAGGCAGAAGCCGGTGTCGATATGACATTCAATTTCCCCACTCTGGTTGCGCATGCAGCCAAAACCCGCCCATTGGGAGCGGGAGCAATAATTGGCTCGGGTACAATATCCAATAAACTGGACGGTGGTGCAGGCAAGGCGATTTCCGCTGGCGGTGTTGGCTATAGCTGCATCGCAGAAATCCGAATGATTGAGACGATTGAAAGCGGCAGCGCGTCTACGCCGTTTATGCAGTTTGGTGATACTGTGCGTATCGAGATGAATGATGCCGACGGTAATTCGATATTTGGTGTTATTGACCAGAAAGTAGAGAAATATAATGGCTAAAAAATTCGCATCATCTGCCGATTTGGGTGAAAAAACCATTAGTTTTGATGAACTTGGCCCAGATCTTTATGCGTTCACTGCTCAGGGTGATCCAAATTCCGGCGTTATCATCGGTGATGATTGTTGTATGGTGATTGACGCCCAGGCCACTCCTGTCGCAGCCGGGGAGGTGATGGAGCGCGTGCGCAAGATCACGGACAAACCCGTAAAATACGTTGTTTTAACGCATTATCATGCTGTCCGGGTTCTTGGCGCAAGCGGATATGGTGCCGAGCATATTATTGCATCAGACAAATGCCGGTCAWTGATTGTCGAGCGCGGACAGGAAGATTGGTTGTCAGAATTTGGACGTATGCCGCGTTTGTTCAAGGATCCGGATTCGATTCCTGGCCTCACATGGCCCACATTGACTTTTAAAGACCGCATGACTGTATATCTGGGTAAACGCCGGGTTGATCTTATGCACATGGGCCGGGCACATACGGCTGGCGATATTGTTGCCTGGGTTCCGGATGCGAGGGTTTTGTTTTCCGGCGATATCGTGGAATACAAATCTGCATGTTATTGCGGAGATGCGCATTTCACAGACTGGCCAACGACGCTGGACAACATTGCAAAACTCAGCCCGGAGGCTTTGCTGCCGGGCCGTGGTGCTGCACTTACCAATCCCGACATGTGCGCTGAAGGAATTGCACTAACCCGGGATTTTCTTGTCAATCATTATAGACCTGTTGCACAGGCCGCGGCGCGGCAAGCGCCTTTGAGCGAGGCATTCGAAATGTGCCGCGAAGTATGTGACAGCAAGTTTTCAGATTTTGTCATTTATGAGCATTGCTTACCGTTTAACGTTGCACGTGCGTATGATGAAGCCAATGGCATTGATACGCCTCGCATCTGGACTGCAGAGCGAGATGTTGAAATGTGGGATGAGTTACATAAATCCTGATGACGGGACGGGGGACGACTATATATTGTCCCTCGTCATACATATTGTGCTTCAACGATTGATGTCGCTTGTGTCTGCCAGTATTTTAGTGAGTCTTAACTGGTGCGGAAAATCTGATGTCAATCGATAAAAAACTGGTTCTCCATCCTGCGACGCTGCTGTTTTCGATGATCGCAATGGGTGCCACCTATATTTACATGTTGACGGTGACGTTGCCGCAACTGGAGATGATGACCGGTGGCTTGAAGATATTTGATATGCGGCCGGGTGGATATTCTCCCGATGAGGCAAGAGATCTTCTTGCCGCACTGGCAGGTGAAGGCACAGAATACTATCGCAATGTTCAACTTCGCCTGGATATTATCTATCCATTGTTGTTTGCTGYCGCTTTGGGGCTGTGTAATTACAAATTATTGATGCCATTGCCACAAAAACGTATTCTCTCGGTTTTGGCAGTCGTGTTGATTTTTGCACCGATTTTAACATGTTTGTTTGACTGGTACGAGAACTGGCTAATCCATCAGATGCTTACCCAGGGCCCTAATTCTCCAACCGAATTGATCGAAAGAGCAAGTCGAATTACCTCACAGAAATCTGGTTTCACCATTATTTCCTGGATCGGATTGGTAATTGGAGCAGGTCGCTGTGTGAAAATGAAATTGCTTTCGCATTAACTCTCGAAAATATCTCCCGGAATTCCTATATGTAAGCTGCCGGTTATTCGCGGCCAAGATCCTGAGGTAAATATGTCCAAATTTCTACTCGCTCTGATTAGTGTAATGTTATACATCTCCATTCCTGTACAAGCTGCTGATCCTGAATTGATTTTTAAAAAATCAACAGTGTGGAAGTTACTTTCCCCTGATCATAAACTTGCAACATACGCGATAGATGATCCGTTGGTTGATGGCGTGGCGTGTCATTTCACAGTTCCGGAAAAAGGCGGGATATCGGGCCTGTTCGGTGTGGCTGAAGAAGTTTCCGACGTTTCGCTTGCATGCAGACAAATAGGCCCGATTTCCTTTAAAGGAAAATTTGAGCAGGGCGATGAAATGTTTACAAAAAGTCGCTCGTTGTTTTTCAAGAAAACCAGGATAGTTCGAGGGTGTGACGCCAAGAGGAATGTACTCGTATACCTCATTTATTCCGATAAGCTCATTGAAGGTAGTCCAAAAAATTCAACTTCGACTGTGCCAATTATGCCCTGGGGTAAAAATTCTGCTGAAAAGTGCAGCGATTGGCTGAAGGGGTAATTACCAAAAAACCGGCAAAAAGCTGAGTGTATTGACGGAAATTTTCAATGTGAACGTGGCTCAGTGTCTGCCCTGAACCCATGAATTTGATGGATCATTTTTGGCAAAAGTTCCGGTTCACGATCATATGTTTATGACATTCTTGGCCGGGTCTTATCTAAATCAACTACCATTGGCGCAATCGCATACACCACCAGCTTCAACTGGGATGCCAATGATAATCTGTCGGATATTACCTATCCATCAGGGCGGGTTGTGCGTTACGTACGTGATGCCAATGGTGATGTGATCGAGATCTGGAGCAAGGCCAGTTCTTCCGCGACAAATATTCAACTGGTTCAGGATGTTGATAACGCTCCGTTTGGTGGCGTGAAATATATTCATTATGGCAACAACACCGCCATGGTGAAATATTTTACCAGCGACTACGATGTAAGCGGAATTGTGGTCGAAAAATACGGCCCATGGGCACGTTTGCTGGCACGTACTTATCATTATGTAGACAACCAAAACATTACGGCAATTACCGATGATCTAAATTCCGCTAACGACCAGGATTATTGGTACGACAACAACAATCGCTTGCAAAATGGTGACGGCTCCTGGGGGGAGTATCAATATTATTATGATGGAACGGGTAATCGCCAGCATCGCATTCTAACTGATGGCGGTACGACGATTGCGCAGCGTTTCTGGTATGATGAAAATGTTTCCAACCGTATCCTGAGTATGGATCTGGACGGTACGGAAACCCGGACATTCAGCCATGATGCTGCAGGCAATATGCTGACGGATGTTAAAAATTCTGTTAGCACCGCCTATGGCTATAACAATGCTGGCAGGATGACTTCTGTGAGTATCGGTGGCGTTCAAAAAGGCGGTTATATCTATAATGCCAATGGTCAATTGGCCAGCCGCTCGGTGCTTAATTCAACGCCTTCCACGATCTCTCATTCGCTGTATGATCTTAATGGCAATTTGATTGCTGAAGCTGATGCATCCGGTACCATTGTGCGGGAATATATCTGGCTGGAACATGCAACCGGTGGCGAACAAACCGGCGCGGCGACACCTATCGCTATCCATGCAGATATGGATACAGCCTCACCTATACTCAATTATGTTCATGCTGATCATCTTGATCGTCCGATCATGATGACGGATGATAACCAGGCTATCACATGGCAGGCGACGTATTTACCATTTGGTGAAGTGCAATCGGTGACAGGCACAGCAGCCAATGATAATCGTTTCCCCGGTCAGTATTATCAGCTGGAAAGCGGTTTGAACTACAACTGGCATCGCCAGTATGATCCATCCTTAGCCCGTTACATTCAAGCAGATCCACTTGGTCTGGTAGATGGCACATCCCGTTATGCCTATGTGAATTCAGATCCGTTGCAGATGGTAGATCCAAAAGGACTAAATAGAGCGAGAAATTCAGGGCCGTTTGGGCCACTGGGAGGTGACGGTTTTTCAAGTGGTTTTGGAGGTAATCGTCTTGGCTTTGGCGGAGGTGGCGGTGCAGGCAAATTTAACAGTCCGAAACAGTACACACCCAATTCTACATCTCTGAAAAAACCAAATATCTGTAAAGTTCCACCAAACTATGGTCAGCCAATATCTCCAATCCGCACTAATCCTCCGCTTAATCCAGTAAATCTGAACAAAACTAAGTCAGAAGTCGGTTATACTAGGCCACCAGCAAAACAAACTACTCCTGGTCGTCGGGAAAGTTCAACGAAACTCTTCAACAACATTATGAAAGCGATTGGAGATTTTCTTGAGGGGTTTTAGATTCACGATTAGAACCAATTGGGTTGTCTTGAAAATTGGGTGGACTAATACATGAACATATTTAGGAGAATTGTTCGTATACCAAGGGCAGTCAGGGCTCATTCTCGATTCATGAAATCATGGCAGTCATGTATGGAAAAGGAACAATATGTAGCGGCAGAGGTCTTGATTGAAAGTTCAGATCTTTTGTTTGGAAAATCACCAGAGATTAAACGGCCCGTTGACTTTTATATATTGTGGGGATGTATTAAATATCACCTTGGTAAAGATGAAGAGTGCATTAAGTTTTATCAAAAAGCTTTAAACGTGTTGATCCACAATGGAAAACTTTCTTCATACGATAAACAGTACTTAAATTCATATATTTTGGATGACCTAAATCACCTCGGAAATCAGATTTTGAATAAGTTCAATATGAATGTTGATATTTCGAATAATCAATATTTTGTAGAGCAAACCAGCAAAATTTGGAAAGATCGATTTCCCGTTAAGTTACATCCCGGAATTCCACCTGGGAACTAGTAAATTTTTGGTTAGAATTGTCGGTATGTTATTTTTCAGCCGATTATTCGAGTCCAAATCGGGTAGAGCGGTACAGCTTTGATGATTAATAATATCAAGCCCAAGAGAATTCGATCGAAGATTGGCGACATCTTTCAAATTGATTTGAAAGATGGAATGAAAACATTCGGTCGAATTCTGGAGGAGCCTTTAATGGCGTTTTATGATTTCGGGACGAAAATAAATCTTGATTTGGGTGAAATTGTAAAAAAAAATATAGCATTCCGTATCCCAGTGACAAATCATTCCATTAAGTCAGGAGAGTGGAAAATACTCGGTAATCTACCGCTGAGCGAAGAAATTAAAATTGCGCCAATTTTTTTTAGAGAAGATGCAATCAGTGGTGAATATTCGCTGTATAGAGATGACGTTGAAACACCCTGTTTAAAGGAAGAATGCATAGGTTTGGAACGAGCGGCAGTTTGGGATCCAGAGCACATTGAAGATCGTTTAAGAGACCACTATGCCGGTGTTCCTAATCGGTGGGTGATTGAACAACAGCTTAAATGATCTTTTGGCCCCTGATTGGGTCGGATATTGGGGGCTAAATACACTAAATAATTTTGTAAATCATACCAAATCCAGACGGGATTGGCGTTACGGAATTTAACGCCTGCCAGTGGTTTGTATTCCGGATTCGAATGTCGTCTTTTGATTTTGGTTCCAATATACTCAGGCTGAAGTAAAATGGTGACTTATTGAATTTTCCTACAATCTCGAACCTGCATTTCGCGATAGGTATTCAGTTGGGAATTTCATTTATCGTTTTATGCATCTACGACATTCGATCTTACCGCCTTCCGAATTTCCTGACACTGCCCTTGCTGGCAGGTGGGTTATTGCTCACCGCCAGCAATGATCCTTCTGCTTTTCCAAACCATGTCCTTGCTGCCCTGCTTGGCTGGGCCCTGTTTATGGGTTTGATGTTGTTATTCAGGCGGTGGCGCGGTTATGAAGGGCTGGGCGAGGGCGACGCAAAGTTGATGGCTGCCGGGGGAGCATGGCTCGGACCATTTGCAATTGGACCAATCCTCTTAACATCCAGCGCCCAATTTAATGGGTTTGACGACAAATTTATTGGCGCTGAAAAATACTGACCAATAATAATCTTCAGCGAAGTGAATTGCTGGCCAAAGCAGGTATTGTGTTTGTGAAATAAATACCTTGACCGTTACCGGCCATTCGTCCATGTTCGCGCCCATGAAAACAGTGACTTTGAATTGTATTATTGACACAATTATTTGCGGCTAGCGCTTTGCGGGCTGTGGCTGTTTCTGTTTGATTTTCAAATATTCTGAAACGATTGCCCGGCCAGGATGGCGCGCTTTGCCGTGTGTACCACTTGATGAAACCTCTGTTTTGAGGAAGACGGGCATATGACCAGAAATATCAAACTCAGACTATACAATACGCTGTCTCGTAAAAAAGATGATTTTGTTCCCCTCGAACAAGATAACATTCGTATGTATGTCTGTGGACCGACGGTTTATGATACCGCTCATATTGGCAATGCACGGCCGGTTGTTGTTTTTGATACTCTGTTTCGGGTTCTACGGCACATCTATGGTGAAGAGTATGTAACGTATGTTCGAAACATTACTGATGTTGATGACAAAATTAATGCCCGTGCGGCAGAGCGTGGCATCGATATTTCCGAGCTCACACGAGAAACAACAGCGGTCTATCAAGCAGATATGGCGTCGCTGGGATGCATCAATCCCACCATCGAGCCCAGAGCTACTGCCCATATGGCCGAGATGATTGAGCTGATGGAAGCACTCATCAAAAAGGGTAATGCCTATGTTGCCGAAGGGCACGTGCTATTCGATGTAACCAGCATGGAAGATTACGGAGCACTTTCAAATCGTTCTATCGACGATATGATTGCCGGTGCACGTGTTGACGTCGCGCCTTACAAAAAAGGACCAATGGATTTTGTACTCTGGAAGCCATCGAAAGAAGGTGAACCTCGCTGGGACAGTCCGTGGGGTGAGGGGAGACCCGGCTGGCATGTAGAATGTTCAGCAATGGCGAAAAAGCATCTGGGGGAGGTTTTTGACATCCACGGTGGTGGCATCGATTTGGCGTTTCCCCATCATGAGAATGAACTGGCACAATCCAGATGTGCGAACGGTACAAAAGAACTGGCCAGATACTGGATGCACAACGGATTTGTCCAGGTTGAAGGCGAAAAAATGTCCAAGTCGCTTGGTAATTTTTTTACGGTCGCTGAACTCAGGGACAAATGGCCAGGTGAAGCGATGCGCCTTACATTGCTCATGACCCACTATACCAAACCATTTAACTGGACGGATGCAGGTGTTGCCGACGCAAAGCGCATGTTGGATCAATGGTATGAGGTAACCGAAGGGGTGATTGCATCTGCGCCTTCAGATGGGTTCCTTGAAGCTTTGTTTGATGATCTGAATACTCCAAAATCGCTTGCGGAGTTACACAGGTTACGCAGTGCTGCAATTAAAGGAGATCAGGATGCTGCGGCGGCCTTGCTGGGGTCTTTGAACCTTTTGGGTCTGCGTCAGATCTCCGGCGCAGAGTGGGCCGCGTGGCGTCCTGCAGGAACCGGAGTTGATGAGGTGAAGGTTCAGGCATTGGTTGATAAACGATTACTTGCCCGCAATAACAAGGATTTTGCAACATCGGATGCTTTACGTGATCAGCTGGTTGAGTTGGGTATTGTGCTGATGGATTCAAAAAACAAGGAAACCGGCGCATTTGAAACCAGTTGGTTATTGGGAAATTGATGGGCGATAACCAAAATTGCCAGAATGCCGAATGAAACAGGGTCAATGTATACGGAATTGGGAACATAGATGAACAAAGAAAAACTGTATTTATTTGATACCACGCTACGTGATGGTGCCCAGACAAATGGTATTGATTTTTCGGTTCATGACAAGATTACCATCGCTGGAATGCTGGATGAACTCGGTGTTGACTTTGTCGAAGGTGGTTATCCGGGTGCAAATTTAACCGACACCGAATTTTTTCAACAAAAAAGGACAAATAAAGCAGCTTTCGTAGCATTTGGAATGACCAAAAGGGCAGGGCGCTCTTCAGCGAACGATCCTGGTTTTCAGGAGCTTTTGCGGTCTTCTTCCGACGCGATATGTTTTGTTGCAAAAAGTTGGGATTACCACGTGGAAGTGGCACTTGGTTGTACCAACGATGAAAATCTCGAATCCATTTCTGACAGCGTCAAGGCAACAATTGCCATTGGCAAGGAAGCGATGATTGATTGCGAGCATTTTTTTGATGGCTTCAAGGCAAATCGTGATTATGCAATGGCTTGTGCCCTGGCAGCTTATGAAGCGGGCGCCCGATGGGTTGTGTTATGCGATACCAATGGTGGTACCCTGCCGCACGAAGTTGAAGAAATAATTTCGCAGGTGATTGATTTTATTCCCGGATCCCATCTTGGGATACATGCACACAATGATACCGCCAATGCTGTTGCCAATACTCTCGTTGCGGTGCGTGCCGGTGTGAGACAAATCCAGGGTACCGTTAACGGGATTGGTGAGCGTTGTGGCAACGCTAATCTTATTAGCCTTATTCCAACTCTTAAACTAAAATTGCCTTATAGCGATACATTGGAAATAGGTGTTTCCGATGGCGCGATGAGGAATTTGACTTCATTTTCCCGGGCATTTGATGAGCTTCTGAATATCGCCCCAAACCGCCATTCTCCCTATGTGGGGGAGGCTGCATTTGCGACCAAAGCCGGAATACATGCGTCGGCAATATTGAAAGACCCTGCAACATACGAGCACATTGCGCCTGAAATCGTGGGAAATTCACGCCGTGTGCTGGTTTCCGATCAGGCTGGCAAATCCAACTTGATTGGTGAATTGTTGAGGGTTGGCATCAAGGTAGATAAAGCAGATCCTCGCCTCGATCACATGCTGCGGGACGTCAAGGAAAAGGAAGCTCTGGGATATGCATACGAAGGTGCAGACGCCTCTTTTCAATTGCTGGCACGTCGTCATCTTGGGGAAGTTCCTGAATATTTTTCAGTAGAGGGGTTTCGGGTGA